>CANGUS010000170.1 GCA_947457085.1 Bacteroidota bacterium | reverse complement strand
TTTCGAGCAGCACGACCCACTTTATAACGAAGCTCTAAATTCTTTTTAATAGCATCCCTACGCAAGTCTAAAAATCGATATTTCATTCTCAATTCATCGCCTCCGTCGGTATCGTCTTCAATCGTAAAAGGAGGTGTTAATGAGGCATTGAGTATGGTATATTTTTCTATTTCTATTTCAATATCCCCTGTTGGAATATGGGTGTTCTTATTACTACGTTCAATTACGTTTCCTTCTACTTGAATCACATACTCACGACCAATAGTGCTAGCTTCTAATAAAGTCGTTTGGGCTTCATTAAAAAATAATTGTGTAATCCCATAACGATCTCGTAAATCGACAAACGTAATACTTCCAAATTTACGGATGGTTTTTACCCAACCGGCTAAAGTTACTTTTTGTCCAATATGGGTTGCTCTCAATTCGCCACAAGTTTGTGTTCTAAACATAATCTATATAAAAATAAGGCCGCAAAGATAGTGAAAGATGTCAGATGTCAGAAATTGGATGTCGGCAATCTATTTTTTCCATTAAAATTGATCAATTGCATTACCAAACTGGTATTTGTAGTTATTTGTCATTTTGATCTTCGTAAAATAAAATCCGTATTGAGAATCAATACGGATTTTGAATTTTTTTATACAATTACACATGGCTTAATAATCAAAACAAGCCCGATAATTGACAACATTTTATAGTTCCTTTTTCTTTAATGCTTTTGGAATTTCAATTTCTAATTTTTTTGTAGTTCCATTTCTTTTAATTTCTACTGGAACTTTAGACTTGTTTTGGTTGCTTGAAATGGCATCCAATAGTTCATCTACATTTGTAATTTGCATTGTACCAAATAACGTAATCACATCATTTTTTTTGATTCCAGCTTTTGAAGCTGCAGAATTATCAGTTACATCGTTTACGAAAACACCTTCCCCATCAGCTCTGTCTTCAACGCTTACACCAATTTTTGGAGCAGGGGCTTTACTTGGTAATGGACTACTAAAACCATTGTTATTTAAATTAAATTGCTTGAATAAATCTTCAAAACCACCCATTAAATTTTCATTATCAAAAGGCATCATTCGTCGCATGGTAATCATGTCATTGCGTTCGGATAGCTTTACATTTTTAGTAATCAATTGATTGTCCCTGTCAAAAGTAACATCAATCATATCTCCTGGCTTAAAACTTCCAATAACATCAACCAAATCTTTCGGATTTAAAATATTTTTATCATTGATTCGAGTAATGATATCACCCGGTTGTAAACCCAATTTTTGTGCAGGAGAATTTGGAGTAACCATTTCAACTTCCGCACCTTCATTATTTTTAGACGGCTTAGTAGTAACACCTAACATGGGTTTATTGTCACCATTAATTTCCATTCCTTCAGGAGAAAAACTAAACATTTCAACATCATCATTTTCATCTACAGGAACCTCTTTTCCATTGATGAACATTCTTTTTTGTTTGAATATTTTTACATTTTTGTCTTTGGCATCTTGGTCTTCTGCCACTTTTTTACCATCAATAAATATTTCACCATTTTTAATTTCAATGGTTGTTCCATTTTTGCTACCATTGTCTTCAATAATAATTTCGTCTATTTTTTTTTCTTTTTTAGATTTGCTTTGAGCGAAAAGCGCAGTAGAAAAAATAGCAAAAGATAGAGATAGGAATAATAATTTTTTCATGACTTTACTTTTTTTATGAGACAAAAATATTTTTACTTTAGAAATTTTCCAAATCAGGATCTGTTAAAAAAAATGAAAAAATAAATAGTATAATTTTTATCCTAGTTATACTTTTATTATGAAGAAAAAATAAGTTTTATCTACATTAAATCAAGCGAAAAGATTCAATTTTTGATAGATTTTGTCAAATTATATCCACTTCCATTTTTCCCATATCACTTGTACATCATGCCAAGCATCATAATTTTTGGCATATAGCCAATTCAAATGTTCTTTATTATTATCAGGAATGCTAAAATTTTCTATGTAAGGAAATACATTGAGTAAATGAGGCTTCAAAGTAGGGAATTGTTTATCGTCATAACCTACAAATGTCTTGCCGCCTTTTAATACAAGGAATAAGTTTAAAATAAAACTACTTTTGTGTTTTGCAAACCAAATTAAAAATGGAGTAAATAAAAGCATTACAATAGAAGCAAAAATATCTACAAAACGCTTATTTCGTTTATTCGCTACTGTTGAAATCGCAAATACAATTTCTGTTGAATATAAATCACCTGCAGTATTTTTTGAGTTGCTTCCGATAATAGAGTCTGTCCCCATGCTATGAATTTTATAATCCATAAGTGGGCCGCAAGTTTGAATTGTATCAATTATTTTTTGAAAGGATAATTGCTGTTGTGCAAAAATAATCTCAGTGACTTTATAGAGTTCGCATATTTGTTTTGTATAAGAGAATATGCCTATTTGATTATTTTCTTTTTTCTCAGTTGGGCTTACCGCTCCAATCATTTTCTTTTCAATAAATGCCTTGTTTAATAAATATTTTATTTCGGCTTCTTCTTCGTTGTTTCCAATAATTAATACTTTTTGTTGTGATAAATTATCGGGTTCTACACTTTTTACACCTAATAATTGCATTACTTTTCGGATACTTAATATAGAAAGAGTTCCAAATAATGCACCCATTACTGTAATTCCTCGAGAAAAACGAAATGACTCTGGCAGTAATCCGTAAATGACCAATGTAATCAATCCGCCAATCAACATTCCTCTCATCACTCGTGTAGGTTTGTAAGGCTTGTCATACCCACCGTTTACAAAAATAGAAGTCAACCAAATTAAAATATAGGAACCAAAAAAAATAGACAATAATGTATTGGAATAATGAGTATCTACCTTAATATTTTTGATCCAAAGCATTTTCATTATGATCAATGAGGATAATAAAAGACCAGCATCAAACAATGGAAGTTTCACTAAACTGAAAATTCGTGTAATAAAAGCGAGCATCGCCCTCAAATAAATTGCAAACTGAATGAGCATCACAAATAGTCCTTTTTGAGAACTTTTAAAATGTTTTTTAGCAAAAATAATCATGGCTTGATAGAACATTTTTACATAATTCAAACTGCCCTTTTTTGTGCTTTCGCCTTTGTAATGAATGACTGTAGTTTCAGGAAAATAAACATTGCTAAAACCAGCTTGTTTTATTTTATAACTCAAATCGATATCTTCACCATACATGAAATATTCTTCATCAAAACTGCCTACTTGATCAATGACAGTTTTTCTACAAAACATAAAGCAACCAACTAATACATCCACTTCATTGGTTTCGTGCTCCGATAAAAAGCCTAGATGATATTGATTGAAAAATGTTGATTTTTTAAAAATAGAAGACAATCCGCTGATTTTAAAGAAAGCCGCTTGAGCGGTTGGAAAACCTCGTTTTGATTCAGGTAAGAAAACGCCTTTGCCATCAATTAATCTACAACCCAATGCGCCTACTTTTTCATTTGCATCCATATACGCAATGCATTTTTCTATACAATCTTCAGGAACAATTGTGTCTGGATTGAGGTATAAAATATATTTTCCAGTTGATAATTCTACTGCCTGATTATTGGCTTTCGCAAAACCTACATTTTCTTTATTAGCAATCAATGTAACCCAAGGAAATTTTTCTTTTACCATTTCCACACTCCCATCTTGCGACATATTATCTACTACGAAAACTTCTACTTGGCTGTTTTTAATTGCATACATCACTGAAAGCAAACAATGTTCCAAAAAATATTTTACGTTGTAATTGACAATAATGATACTTACTTGCATGAAGATGAAATTCCGATTATCTTTGTAGAGATTCAAAAATAAAGGAATCGTTTGAATATATGAACGAATTGCTTAAAAATACATTACTGCGCGCAATACATGCAGGTGCTGACGTGCTAAAACATTACTTTCAAGGAACATTTGAAATTAAAAGTAAAAGCTCTTTAAATGACCTTGTGACTGAAGTGGATAAAAAAGCAGAAGATGCTATTATCGAGGTGATTAAATCTGTATTTCCCGAGCATTTTATTTTGAGTGAAGAAGCTGGTGAAATGAGCTCGGCTTCAAACTACAAATGGATTATCGACCCCATTGATGGTACTGTAAATTTTGCTCATGGTATTCCCATTTGTTGTGTAAGTATTGGATTAGAAAGAGATGGTCAAATGATAGCAGGGGCAGTTTTTAATCCATTCATGAACGAATTATTTTTTGCAGAAAGAGGGAAGGGTGCATTTCTTAATAACCGTCCGTTAAAAGTGTCTACCAATCCCAATATGGAAAGTGCTTGTTTGGTGACTGGTTTTCCTTATCGTTGGGTGGATGTAGGCGCAGATCCTATTTCAGTTTTTGAACGTTTTATTCGTCTAGGTTTGCCTGTTCGTAGATTGGGCAGTGCAGCCATTGATTTATGCTGGGTAGCAGCTGGTCGCTTTGATGGTTTTTGGGAATATAATTTAAACCCTTGGGATATAGCTGCAGGTTATTTAATAATTGAAGAAGCGGGCGGACGAATTTCAAATTTCAATGGA
>CANGUS010000169.1 GCA_947457085.1 Bacteroidota bacterium | reverse complement strand
GTTGACCCCTGGCAGGCAACGTGGCTATCATTTGTATTTTACTGGAGCCAAACAATCCAAAACCATAGTTTCTCGAATTGAAAATAGTAGGCAACGCATACTAGATGGTTTTGGTTTAAATGATTGTACATGTGGCATGTCTAAACGAATGCCCGCTTGTGATGGTTCGCATAAATACATTTAAAAAAGAATTTTAACTCATGTTGGTGTTTTAAATGCATTGCTAATAAATAGATAGAAGAAGTATTTTGAGGGGCGTCACTGTGATTGTTCCACTATCCGGAAAAGGAACTAGGCGGAGGCAATGTTGCGTGTAACAATGCCAATGTTGCGTATGACGGAGGCAATGTTGTGCGTGACGGAGGCAATGTTGAGCATGACGGAGGCATTGTTGAGCATGACGGAGGCATTGTTGAGCATGACGGAGGCAATGTTGTGCATGACGGAGGCAATGTTGAGCATGACGGAGGCAATGTTGTGCGTGACGGAGGCAATGTTGAGCATGACGGAGGCAATGTTGTGCATGACGGAGGCAATGTTGAGCATGACGGAGGCAATGTTGTGCGTGACGGAGGCAATGTTGAGCATGACGGAGGCATTGTTGAGCGTGACGGAGGCAATGTTGCGTATGACGGAGGCAATGTTGCGTGTAACGGAGGCAATGTTGCGTGTAACGGAGGCAATGTTGTGTATAAAACAAGAGTACATAGTCACCTTGATTGTTCGATTATTTCGAAGCAGTACCACGAGGTTACGTCACTGCGCCTATTTCGCTATTCGCAAAAGCACGAAGCATTCTAACGAAACTCTACAATAAAACCTAGATTGCTTCCTTCGTCGCAATGACGCTTCGGAATTGAGAGTATAGCCACCTTGATTGTTCGATTATTTCGAAGTAGCGGCCACGAGGGTAGGTCACTGCGCCTGTTTCGCTATTCGGAAAGGCACGAAGTAGTCTATATAACCCAGTAATTTAATAATATGAAAAGCTCAAAATTGATGCGCAAAAAATGTCCTCGACCTCCTAAAAATGTATTTGCCAACATCCAACACCTGTCATCCGACATCTACGCTCATTCCGTCATTGCTTTGTACATTTCCTTCTTAATTTCTTCTAAAGGAACATCCATTTTTATTTTACCATGGCTGGCAATGGAAAACTTACTTGTTTCTTCCGATACCACAATAACCAACACATCGCTGTGCTCGGTAGCACCCACTGCGGATCGGTGGCGTAAGCCAATAGAGGAGGGCAAATCGTTGCTGTCGCTAATAGGCAATACTACGCCAGCCGCAATAATAATGTCTTTATCAATTATCATAGCGCCATCATGCAATGGACTTGCTTTTGAAAAAATGCTTTCAATTAATTTGGTACTTACCACCCCGTTTATCATGTTACCAGAATTGGTATCAAATTCAAATTTATCAGATCGAGCAATGACTAATATGGCCCCTAATTTTTGATCTTGAAAAAACTTCAAAGCCTGTGATATTTCTTCTATCACTTCCTCTTCAATAATATACTTGTTTAAAGAATTGGATTGAAATAAACGACTCACAAATCCGTTTTTACCTAAAGCGGTTCGTCGGCCTAAAATAATTAGAAATTTACGAATCTCGGGTTGAAATAAAACAATTAAACCAATGAGGCCTATGCTCACTAATCGGTCTAAAATTTCGCTCATCATTGGCATCTGTAATTTATTTACCAAAAACCAAAGTAGGTATACCGCTAAAGCGCCAACAAAAATATTGAAGGCAATGCTGCCTCGAAGCGCTCTGAATAATTGAAAAATGATTAGTAAAACTAATATGATGTCAAAAATTTGAATCGCCGTAATGTTTGTAAAATAATAAAGAAAATCTTCTTTCATGGTTCACAAATATAGTATTTTTACAATTGTAATGATATCGAAACAAGAAGTAGTAATTCACATTGAAAAATTATATAAGCATTATCCAATGGGCAAACAAGTGGTGCCCGTGCTGAGAGGTTTGGATTTAACTATTTATAAAAATGAATATGTTGCATTGATGGGGCCATCGGGCTCTGGTAAATCTACTTTAATGAATATTATTGGTTGTTTGGATACACCCACAGCTGGACAATATATTTTAAATGGTATCCAGGTGAGCTCAATCAACGATGATGATTTAGCAACCATACGAAACAAAGAAATTGGTTTCGTGTTTCAACAGTTTAATTTATTACCTCGTTTAAGTGCTTTAGATAATGTGGCATTGCCTTTAGTGTATGCCGGAATCAGTAAAAAAGAACGTGAAGAGCGAGCTAAAGAAGTATTGGCCAAAGTAAATTTAGCAGATCGCTGGCACCATAAACCAAATGAATTGTCGGGTGGTCAATGTCAACGAGTAGCCATAGCTCGTGCATTAATTAATAATCCAGCCATCATTTTAGCAGATGAACCTACTGGTAATTTAGATTCTAAAACATCGATAGAAATCATGGATATTTTTACTCAAATCAATGAAAGTGGAAATACCGTAATTTTAGTGACGCATGAAGAAGATATTGCGGCTAAAGCCAAACGCATTATTCGATTGAGAGATGGATTGGTCGAAATGTCAGATGAAATAAGAATGACAGCGGAGAAAGAATCCATTATAGCTGTTCGAAATCCGATGATAGTCTTAGAAAAACAAACAGTCGAATCTGATACACCTAAAACCGGACATCCTACATCCGACAACACGCCAGAAAACGAACCCTTGTTTTAATATATAATCAACTGTTGATAGCCATTCAATATAGAGTATGATATTAATCGTTTAATTTCTCTTTTATTATTCTAAATTTGCCATCAATTTAATAATAGAAATGGCAAAAATAGCAATCAATATTGCAACAGGTACCTTAGAGCAAAAAGAGGTAATTGTTGGAATCGATTTAGGTACTACCAACAGTTTGGTGGCAATTATACATCCTGAAACCAAGCAACCAATTGCATTAAAAGATATTGATCAAACCACCTTAGTTCCTTCTTTATTACACTTTGGAGCACATGGCGAAATGCATGTTGGAAATGAAGCTAAATTGTATTTGAAATCAGATTCGAGTAATACCATTTACAGTGTGAAACGCTTAATGGGAAAAAATTACAATGACTTAAAAAATACGCAAAAACTATCCTATAAAATTATTGACAATGAAACCGATTCATTGGTGAAAATTCAAGTTGGGAATCAGTTTTTTAGCCCCATTGAATTGTCATCTTTTATTTTAAAAGAACTAAAGCACAGAGCAGAACATGTATTAAAAATGAATGTTTCAAAATGTGTGATTACCGTACCTGCTTTTTTTAATGATGCCCAACGACAAGCCACAAGAGATGCAGGTAAATTAGCTGGTTTGGAAGTTTTACGAATTATTAATGAACCCACTGCAGCAAGTTTGGCTTATGGCATTGGTGCAAAAAGTGAAGAAACTAAAAACGTAGCAGTATATGATTTAGGAGGCGGTACGTTTGATATCTCCATTTTAAAAATTACTGAAGGCATTTTTGATGTCGTATCAACTCATGGCGATACGTATTTAGGTGGCGATGATTTTGACAATGAAATTGTAAAATATTTCACCCAACAATTAGGGTTAACAAACGATGAATTTCAATCGAATGCTAATTTGATATCCATGCTTCGCTTAGAAGCAGAAAATGCTAAAAAGCATCTTTCAAATAATGATTTGTATGAATCTACGGTATTGGATAAAATGGTTTCTATTACTCAATTTGAATTTGAAAATGCCATACAAATATTGGTTGACAAAACGATAGATTCTTGTGCAATGGCATTAAAAGAAAGTGAATTGACTAAAGAAGAAATTGATGTTGTGGTTATGGTTGGAGGCTCTACCAGAGTCCCTTATGTAAAAAAACGAGTGGCCGAATTCTTTAAAAAAGAAGTAAATGATTCATTAAATCCAGATGAGGTAGTGGCATTGGGTGCTGCTATTCAAGCCGATATTTTAGCAGGTAATAATAAAGAGATGTTGTTGTTGGATATTACTCCTTTGAGTTTAGGCATCGAAACAATGGGCGGTTTGATGGATGTATTAATTCCAAGAAATTCGAAAATTCCTAGTCGAGCGGGTCGACAATATACGACGCAAAAAGATGGACAAAGCAGCATGCGCATAGCTGTTTATCAAGGGGAAAGAGATATGGTTTCGGATAATCGGAAATTGGCTGAATTTAATTTAACAGGAATTCCTGGTATGCCAGCAGGATTGCCTAAAGTGGATATTCAATTTTTAATCAATGCGGATGGAATTTTAAAAGTGAAAGCAACCGAATTGAGAAGTGGGGTAGAGCAAATCATAGAAGTAAAACCTCAATATGGATTAACAGATGAGGAGGTTGAAAATATGTTAATGGCCTCAATCACCAATGCTAAAGAAGATATTCTATTGCGATCTTTAATAGAAGCAACTACCGAAGGGGAAACACAAATAGAGTTGACGCAAAATTTTTTAAAAAAACACAAACAATATATTACGGACGAAGAATTACTAGCAACTGAAAATGCAATTCTAGAAATAAAAAAAGCAATTGAAGCCAAAGATAAAAATGCAATTATGGCTGCTAATGAATCATTGAATACCATCAGTTCGCCTTATGCTG
>CANGUS010000168.1 GCA_947457085.1 Bacteroidota bacterium | reverse complement strand
ATAGAATAAAATTAGCGTTAAAAACATTTTCATTACAATGGATAGTCTTGTTTGTATACTCTCCTGTAATTGCACAAGATGCTGCAGAACCTAACAATGAAAAAGTAAAAATAATTGCTGATAAAGTTTGGAATATAGATTTTATTTCTTCAATTGATTTTCCTCAAGCAGATTTGGCAAAACGATTTGGCACTAGCTATCGAATAGGAGTAGGGATTAAGCACAAATCAGAAAATAATTGGCTCGTTGGAGCAAAATTTGAATTTATCACAGGTAATAAAATGCGTGATGATAGTTTGTTAATCAATTTAAAAACAACATTGGGTGGAATTATTACTCAAAGTGGTCAATTGTACAATGTAGGTATGTTTCAGAGAGGATACATGACAAGTGTCCAACTCGGTAAAATATTTCCATTTTGGCAAGTGAATAAAAACTCAGGTCCAATGATGCTTGCATCTGTAGGTTTTATGCAATACAAAATTAATTTGTTCGACAGAGATAATTCATTTCCTCAGTTGAGAGGAGATTACAAAAAAGGCTATGATAGATTGACCAATGGACTCTTCATTGAAGATTTTATTGGATACCAATACCTTGCTAAAAATAAATTAGTAAACTTTTATGCAGGTTTAAATGCAGTATATGGATTTACGCAAGGTAGGAGAGATTATTTGTATGATTTAAAGCGTTCTGATGCTGGGAAAAGAAATGATATAATGTTAGGTTTTAAATTTGGATGGGTATTGCCTATTTATAAAAAAAATACTGAAGAAACGTATTATTAATTTTGCTATTTATTTATAACATAGGAATTTCATTTTACTATTTATTAGTTCATTTTGTTTCAATATTTGATACAAAAGCCAAGGCCATTTTACATGGTCAAAAGCAAACTTTAGAAAAACTAAAAAACGAGCAGTACAAGGATGTAATATGGTTTCATTGTGCTTCTGTGGGTGAGTTTGAACAAGGCTATCCTTTATTTAATAAGTTAAGAAATCAATATCCACTTCATAAATATTTAATCACTTTTTATTCTCCTTCTGGGTATCAATTTGTTCATGCAAAATATCCTGCCGAATGGATTTTGTATTTGCCCAAAGATACTCAAAAAAACATGCATTTTTTTATTGAAAAAGTGAACCCTAGTTTAGTTTTTGTGGTTAAATATGAGTTTTGGTTTCATTTATTAAATGAATTAAAAAAGAAAGAAATACCAACGTTTTTGCTGTCAGGAGTTTTTAGAGAAAATCAATTTTTTTTCAAGCCATTTTTAGGAAGTTTTTTTTCGTCTCTCTTAAAAAAATTCACACATTTATTTTTACAAGACATCAATAGTTTTGAATTATTAAATTCAATTAAAATTGATTCAAAGTCAGTTGCTGGAGATACTCGTTTTGACCGGGTTTTAGAAAATAAAAAAGCCTCTTTTACGGATGAAAAAATAACACAATTTATCAAACACAACAAAGTTTTTATAGCAGGGAGTTGTTGGAATGAGGATATCGAAATGATTCAATCAATCATTGAAAATTTACCATCAGATTGGAAAATAATTTTAGCTCCACACGAAATGAATTCCTTTAAAACGAATTGGATAAAAAAACCATTTCAATTTTATACCGCTTCATCATTACATGTAGAAAGTAATATATTAATATTAGACACCATGGGGTTGCTGTCAAAACTATATCGATTTTCGAATGTAACATACATAGGAGGTGGTTTTGGAAAAGGTATTCATAATATTTTAGAACCAGCCGTTTTTGAACATCCTATCCTCATCGGACCCAATTATCAAAAATTTAACGAAGCGAAAAGTTTGATTGATTTGGGGTGTGTTTTTAGTCTAGCTACTACAAATGAAGTTCCTCATTTGATGAGAAATATCCTTCTAAGCGCTGAGTATATCAATGAAATAAAACGTAAAATGGGAAATTATATTCAAGAAAATACAAACGTATCTGATAGAATATTGGTCTTTTTGAGAGAACAAGGCTATTTGAAATAGTGGGGGAATAAAAAAACCTGTTTTTAGTTTGGATTTGAATAACTATATTAGCACATTAATTTAAGAGACACATTTCGAAAAAATGAAACGATTTAGTATATATATTAGTTTGATGTTCTTAGTTTTTATAGGATTTCAAACACATGCGCAATCTTTGATAGTTGGATATGATACAGTTTGTATAAATTATGAACTACAATTAACAACTACGGATACGTTGTCGAATACAAATTATTGGGGTTTTTGTTCAGGATATATCAATAACACACCTGCTGGAAGTAGCATTGCTGCTGGTACAGGATTAAACGCTCCAACTTCCATTGCCACTCAAAAAGCAAACAATTTATATTATGTTTTTGCTGTCAATTCTGGTGGAAGCAGAGATATTATTCGATATGATTTTAATGTAAATTTACCAAGTGTGCCTACAGCAAACAATATTGGTAATTTAGGCGCAATGGTTCCTGTAAATCCAACAGGAATGCAACTTGTGAAAGATTTTTCAGGGAATTGGCATGGATTTTTATTAGGAGGAACACTAGGGAAATATAATTTAGTGCGTATGGATTTTGGTAATTCATTGTCAAATATTCCAACAAGCGAAGATTTAGGCTCTCTAGGGGGTGTTTTAAATCAGCCTCAAGATTTATACGTATTTAATGAGGGTGGAAATTGGTATGCAATGGTTTTCGGCGCATTAGGTCATGTTCATCTAGTCAATTTTGGAGTTAATATCGAGAATTCAGCGCCAGCGACTTCTCTGCTAGATAATATAGGAGCAGGTGTTTCAGGTATTTGGCCAGTACTTGAAAATGGGAATTGGTATATTTTCTATGTAAACAAAATAGATCATTCATTGAATAGAATTGACTTAGGTAATTCATTGGCAAATTCATTCTTGCCTCTTACCAAGTTTCAAATAGCCGGTGGTACCTTAGGGCTTCCTTTTAATGACCCTAAAGATGTATCTTTTATCAAAGATTGTGGCATGTATTATGCATTTGTTACCAATCAAGGGGATAACACAATGACCAAGCTGACTTTTAACGCCAGTGTTAAAAATGTGCCCGCTATTTTAAATTTAGGAAATTTTGCAGGCTTAAATGGTCCAAGTTACTTGACGCATTATTTAAGAGATAAAGACAATATTATTTCATTTACTGCAAATAAAAACGACAACTCAATTTCACGTTTAGAATATAACAGTTGCATTGCATCTACTATTCCTAGCTCAACATTAAAAACACCACCTTCATATAGCTATACTTCCCCTGGTACTTATAATGTATATTATGTGGGAGATGAAGGTTTGCCAACAATGAAAGTGGATTGTAAATTAATTACTGTTTTACCAAAACCATTAGTAGAAATTTCAAATGATACAGTTATTTGTCAAGGAGATACCTTGCGTTTAATTGCCAATGGAATCAACGCATTTAGTGTCAATTGGAACCCAGTTTATAATGCACAATTACCTACAGATGTAACTACGATTTATGTACATCCTCATGAAGATTATCGCTACAATGCACATTTAGAATTTTTATCTCATGATGGTTGTCCTTATGATACATCTGTATTTGTAAAAGTAAATCGAGTTGTTGCTGATGCTGGAGCTGATATTTCTGTAGCAGATGGTGCATATACTGTGTTAGGAGGTCCAAAAACTTCTTATGGTTCAGAGTTTAAATACAAATGGAGACCGCCTTTATATTTAGATGATACTTTATCTGCAAATCCCACCTGTACTCCTTTAGATGTTCAAGCATACTATTTTGAAGTATACAGCGATAGTTCTAGGTGTGTAGCAACCGATACGGTATGGGTAAGAACAGAATGTAGTGATTTTAATCTGCCAAATGTATTTAACCCTTCAAGTGATATTCCAGTAAATAGAAATTTTGGATTATTAAATTACAATGTGATTAAGTTGGAGCATTTTAAAATATTTAATAGATGGGGTGGTTTAGTATTTGAAACCAAGGATCCTAAAAAAAGATGGGATGGTACTTTTAATAATTTAGAACTCCCTTCTGATAATTATGTTTGGATTTTGGATGGTTACTGTGTAAATGGAAAACGAATTAGGAAACAAGGAACCGTATTATTGGTTAAATAAAATAATATTATGTTTATAAAAAAACGACTAGTAATCTAGTCGTTTTTTTTTTGTAGTTCTTTGAAAGGATTTCTACTGGAATATTTAATAATCTTCAACCACAATCACCTCGATTTTATCGAACCATTCGTTATCGTCTTTTATAGCAATCATATCAAGATCAGTCATAAGGTATTCACATTTAATTCCTTTATTTTCAAAATAATTGGTGGCTATTTTTAGTTGCTTTACACACTGGTCTAAATTTGCTTTAAAGCTAGGGTCAGTCAAACTATCACCTGCATAATAATATCCTTTCAAAAATATTTTTACTACTGCACTGTCTTCGTTCCAGTCGTTCCAATTCGATAAAATTGAATCTAACACTAATTTTGAATCTATCGTAAATTTATTACTACTATAATCTACCACTAATTGATTTTTAAATAGGGTGTCGGTTAACCCAGGTGTACGTAATTTAATCGAATAAAATAGATTGTCAGCAAGTAGGTCATTGTTTAAATTCAATAATT
>CANGUS010000167.1 GCA_947457085.1 Bacteroidota bacterium | reverse complement strand
GTTGGAGGGGTTATTTTTTTCTCCCAATTGGTATTAACGCAACCTCCAACAAATACATATTCAAATTCTCTTCCTTTTGAGGCATGCACGGTAAATAATCGAACCGCATTTTCATTGCCATATAATTTCGTCCGTGGAATTTGAATGTCATTTTCATTCATCAAATCGATCAAATCAATAAATTCATTGATATGCAACATTGGATTTCTATGACATTCATCTTTTATAAAATCAAATAATGCGGTTAATATTTCAAGTTCTTCATATTTATTTTTTGAACTGAAAATAGACTGGAAAATTTGACATTGCTCACATACAGTATCTAGTATTTGAATCAATGATTGATTGACACTTTCTTTAATTAAGGATTCAATGATTCGAGCTGCATGCAATAATTTATCAATCCCTGTTTGCTCAAACAATGTTGGATTGTGCACTGCTAGCTGTTCTTGAAGATATAGTCTGAATGAGTTTTTTTGTCCTTTTTTTACTGCTGTATATTGATTTGATAAAATACTTGCTTTGGCAATTTCGATAGAAGGAATATTAAAAAAGTTGTAATGTAAAATTTCAAATAATTTATCATCCGCACTGTATGGATTTTGAGATTCTAAACTAATATATTTTAAAATTGTCAGCACTTGATTCGATAAAACATCATGCAATAAATTTTGATTTTTCTTGGTGTAAAAAGGGATATTTAACAACTTTAAATATTCTGCTAATTCCAAACAATTATTATTGTCATAATATAAAACGGCAATTTCCTTTGGATCTACTCCGCTGTTGATCAATCGTTGTATTTCTTTAGCAATAAACACTTTTTCATAGCGGCTGTTATGAAAGCTCAGCAATTTGGGCTGAAAATCATTGTTTGTATCTAGCGTATGATAAGATACTAAATTTTTATCTAATTCAGGACTAGTATCAACCAATCGCCCTCCTGCCTTTTCGATTAAATTTTTTGAAACATCTAATATTCCTTGATAAGAACGATAATTGGTTTTCAAACAAATTTCAGACAATCCAAAAGGCGTATATTTTTGTTTAAAGGTGTTCATGTTTTCTACACTAGCTCCTTGAAAACGATAGATAGATTGATCATCATCTCCTACTACAAAGGTGTTTGGCGCATCATCGTAATTACTCATTAAATTAATCAACTCCATTTGAGAACCATTGGTGTCCTGAAACTCATCTACCAATAAAAACTGATATTTCTCTTGGTAAAAAGATAAAACATCGTTGTTTTCTGCCAATAATTTTATCACCCAATTTATCATATCATCAAAATCGTAGCGTTGATTTTTCAACATAATTTTTCGATATTCATCAAACAATACAATGGCATCCAATGACTTTTCATAGCCTTGAATATGTTTTAAAATATCTGCTTTTATTTGTCCTTTTGAATTCCCTCTAGATGAAATGCTGCTTTCATCTGTTTTTAAAAACGTTATATACTCTTTTGTCTTTTCGGCTAAATAGCTGGCTGACCAATTTTCTTGTTTCATTTTTGAAAACAATTTCAACAAATATTTTGCTTCTTTGTTTGGATCTTTTCCATTGTAAAGGGCATTGGTTTTTGGAATGGATAAAAGAATTTCTTTAATATATTGTATTTTTTCTAATTCAGAAACTGCATCCAAACTCTCTTTATGAAAGAGGGATATATTTTGTTGAATAATTTCGTTACAATAAGAATGATAAGTATGTACAGCAATGTGTTGTGCTGTTTCGGCACCTATTAAACGAAACAAACGATCACGCATGTTTTTCTTTCCTTCTTCGGTAAAAGTTAAACATAATATATTTTGCGGTTGCACTTGTGCATCACTCAATAATAAATTGGCAATTCGCAATGACAGAATTTGTGTTTTACCCGTTCCTGGACCTGCAATAACCATGACTGGCCCAAAAATAGTTTCTACCGCTTTTTTTTGTTGAGGATTTAACTTTTCAAAGTCTTGTTGAAATTGTTCGATGTAATTCGATTTTGTCATATGGATTGTTTTTTTATTTTACAAAGGTGCTGATTAGGTGCGCAATGAGCTTACGTAGTATTTTTTATTCAATAAAAATGGGTTGATAGAACGACTCCAATTCCTATGTAAAATTTGAAAATATAACTTTTACTCATAAAATTAAAAAAAGGGTTACGATTTGTAACCCTTTTCATAAATATTTTTCTACTTATTTTAGAAACGAGGACAAGCAAAGTTGTATGAACGAGTATCGTTTCTGATTATAGATCCATTATAGATTAAAGAAATTTCCAATGCACCATTTCCTTTAGTAGCAGGAGTGAAGCCAGATAAGTTAACATCATAACTGATACCTAATTTAGCTTTTGCCCACTCGAAGCCTACATAAGGCGCAATTGCATCCGCATAACGATACCAAGCACCAATATAGAAAACAGAATTTGCAACATCATCTTCATGATTTGGATTCATAATAAAACCACTTGCTGCACCCACTACAATTTCATTGGCTTTCCCTTGTTGTTGATACATCCCACTCACAAACAACATTGTATTCTCATTCATTTGTAATGATCCTCCAATAGATGCAGTGATTCTTGAATTTATTTTATGATTCCCATTTAAAAAAGTTTCTACAGGTTGTGTTAAATGATAATACGAAAAACCTGCATACATATTTGAACGGTCATTCACATAACCAGAATATAAAATTCCTGCATTAAAATCAGGATATGTTAAGTCCGCGGCACCTGTTGTTTCATTGGTAGGCAAATCAGCCAATCCAGTAGATGCTTGGTATTGATCTTCAAATTTTAATTTAGCAAAATTGATGCTTTTTTGTACCATAACTCCTTGTAAACCAATAGAAAGATTTCTTGGTTTATCCTCATCACTGCTTAATCTTTTATGATAAGCCAATGACAACCCTGTAGTAATATTTTGCAATGCACCCGTACCTGATTTATCGTAAACTGCAATAACTCCCACTCCCAATGCATCTCCATTTAATTTACCTCTTAATGTAGCCATATCATAGGATAAAGAACCCGTTTGATAGGGTGTCGCGTTTACGCTTCCCCATTGACTACGATAGTTTCCAGAAATGCGCCAATCAGAATTTACCAATCCTGTATTAGCTGGATTTAACGTTAATGGAGAAGTAAAATACTGAGTAAAATGTACATCTTGAGCCATTGCTTCTACTGAAAACAAGGTGGCCAATGCAAGTAATATTTTTTTCATAATCAAGTATAAATTTATAATAAACGGTATGCGTTAAAGCAATAATTAGATGTTAAAGGTAAAACGTTTTTTCTAATAAAAAAACAGGTTCTTAAAAAAAGACGATTTTATGACAAAGAAGGTTGGCTTAAGTTCTTTATATAGCAAAATGTTAAAATTAAACTATAATTTCACAACTGTTCGTTTGAATACCCGTTTACTGTAACTTTGTAATATAATTTACGCTACATGTTTCGTTTCATATACACATTAATCGTCGGATATATTATTCTTAAAATTATTCGACTTTTTATAGATCCATTATTTCAACCTAAGAAAGCAACCACAACTTCTTCTAATGAACCTCTAAAAAATAAATCAACCCCAAAAAAACAAAATGCTAACTTAGGAGAATACATAGAATATGAAGAAGTAAAGTAATTTCTTCACACCAATAGCACAACCTACTTATAATTATTAACCTACTAGAAAAAATGGCATTCATAATGCGCACCAATAACAAATGAAAATCCTACACATTTTTATGTATCTTATTCTTCTTTTGATTGCATTAGATACCTTGAGACTTTTTTTTATTCACTACATAAAAAAGCAACAAAAAACAAAACGAAAATCCAATATTGACATCTAAAAATGGCGACTATTATTCAGCAAAAACGAACACTTATTTTGCTTTAAAAATATCGTCTTCCATGGTCATATTGTCTTTTAGATGAATGGTTTTAATCCCTAATTGGCTAGCCGATTCAATGTGTTGAATGCTGTCATCTATAAACAAGGTTTCTTCTCTTAGTAAATTATTTTCACTCAAGACCAATTCGAATATTTTCGGATCGGGTTTTCGCAATCCTACTCGATGAGAAAGATACACCCGATCAAAAAACAAGGCTAAAGAAGGATATCCGCATTGAACTTTCAACATTTCATTGAATGCTTTTTCATGTATTTCATTGGTGTTGCTCAATAAATACATTTTATAATGCAATTGTAATTGCTGTAAAATTTGCAATCTTCTCAAAGGAAATTCCAATAAAATACTATTCCAAGCATTTATAATTTCAGAATCTGTAAGCGTTAAATCACTGGATTCTTTTATTTTTTGAACAAATTCTTTTTCAGAAATTTTACCTGTTTCTAACAAATCAAAAAGTTCTACCTGATTTTGTTTTGAATACAATTTTTCTACGTTTTTAACGCCTAACTTTCTAAATTCTTCTTGAGGTCTTTTATAGTCGATATTTAAGATGACACCCCCTAAATCGAAAATAATATTTTTTATTCCTTGCATTTTTTGAAATATTTTTTCAAAAAAACAACTTATTTATATACTTTTGCACTCCCAAGGATTTTTTCTTTGGAAAAGATTGAAAAATCTTTGGTCCTATAGCTCAGTTGGTTAGAGCACCTGACTCATAATCAGGGGGTCCTTGGTTCAAGTCCAAGTGGGACCACCGGTAAATAAAGGGTTTCAGACGATACAAGTTTGGAACCCT
>CANGUS010000166.1 GCA_947457085.1 Bacteroidota bacterium | reverse complement strand
GCCATTGCAGAAATAGCCTTGCCGTCTGTTTTACCAGCTAATTTTTTAGAAGCAGTTCCCATCACTTTGCCCATATCTGCACCCGATGTAGCTCCCACTTCTGCTATCACTTGTTGAATCGCTTCACGCAATTCTTCTTCTGTCATTTGTTTAGGTAAAAATTTCTCGATAACTTCTAACTCATCTCTTTCCTTTTGTGCTAAGTCTTCTCTGTTTTGTGCAACAAAAATTTCCAATGAATCTTTGCGTTGTTTTGCTAATTTTTGTAAAATTTTTATTTCTTCTTCTTCTGTTATTTCGCTTACTTTCCCTTCAGCTGTTTTTGCTAGTAATAAAGCTGCTTTTATTGCTCTTAAACCCCGAAGTGCTGCCTCGTTTTTTGCAATCATAGCTGCTTTCAATTCAGTCATTATATTTATTTCTAAAGACATATTTTTAAATGTTTAATTATTAATTATTGAGTGTCAATTATTTTTTAAAGGTTAGCATGTAAAAGTTGAATTTAATAAGGAGCTGTATATTGTAAACTGCTTATATGCTTTTCTGCCAACCTAAATCTAGCAACTTTTTTAAAGCTGGTTCTTCTTCATTTCTTCTTCCATTTTCACTTTAAACCCTGCCGAAAATGTTCTTATTTCATCCGCCAATTCTTTTTGATTGGTTGCTCGTTCATAAGTATCCGCCATCGTCATCATAGTTTGAAAAAAGAAATCATTCATTTCATCAACCATCATTTTTTTAGTCCATAAATCGATGCGAAGTGCGGCACTTTCATTTAAATCCCAGATACTCAACATAAATGCTTTTGCCTCTACAGGATTAACTACGCCTCCTTCAGCAGCTTGCCAATATATTTTTTCGGGCATTTTATTTTCATCTAATTCTACATCTAATTGTATTGTGGAACCTTTAGCCATTTTTTATATTTTTTATTGACTGCAAAATAAAAGTATTCTGTTCAATAATAGCATTAAAATTTAAAAACGAGGACAGCCGTATGATTTAGTATACTCATTTGCACTTTTGTAATTGCCTTGCAAAATTAAAGACAGTTCAAAAGCACCTATTCCATTATTCCCTATTGCCAATTGAGATATCGTGTGGTCATAACTAAACATAAATTTATTGTTTCCAAATTTATAGCCAGCAACAGCTATAACTGCATCCTTCTTTCTGATGTAAGTGCCTAAAATGAGTTCGCTTGCTTTTGCAGAAATATCATTGCTTGTATTAATATTAATAAGTGTACCTGCAACTAACTCACTGGCTCTTTTTTGTCGAGTATAATATACCGATGGCGATAGCATAATTTTGGCACTTGCCTTATAAATAACTTCTAGATTTAATTGAGGTCTCAAACCAATTTTATTTGATTCGCCATAAAACGTTTCCAAGGGCTGATTGATATGCATTGCAGCAATACTGGCTTTTAAGTAAAAATTAGAATTGTTGTAAAATGCAAAGTTCATTCCTGCTCCAAAATCTAAAAATGTTGTTTTTTGAGTGGTATTGGTTTCGCCCGAAGGAAGCGTGGTATTAAATGAAAACTCATCCCATTGTCTATCGAAAGTTAATTTACTAAAATCCACACTTCGTTGATTGTAAGAACCATATAACCCAGCAGACAAACTGCTTTTTTCACTCATTAACACATGATAAGCTAGATTGGTTTGAAATTTAGTCAAAGCCAAATCTCCTTTTCCTGCTACATCACGCCAAACAGCTACTCCAGCTCCAATCCAACTCGTTTCTAATTTATTTTTCAGCAATGCCACATCGGCAAATACACTCGAAGTATTATAGGGAATTGGAATGGTAGCTCCTTGATTTCTATAATTTACACCGGCTCTCCAATCATAATCTTCAATTAAACCAGTATTGGCTGGATTAATTAACATAGGAGCATTGTAGTATTGTGAAAAATGAAGTCCTTGACCAAATATTGATGTAGTAAAACAACAAGAAAATAATATGATTATTAGTTTTTTCATGATAATTATTTTAGTAAAGTGATACTTCCTTTTTTTGTAGTGTTTGTTTTATCAAAGAAGGTAACATTTAATGTATATTGATAAACTTCCATTTCTTGCATCACGCCTTTATATCTTCCATCCCATCCATTATTCATATTGGTTGACTCAAATACTTTTTCACCCCATCTATTAAAAATTCTAAATGTCATTTTTTCAATTCCATATCCTTTAACATACACTACATCATTTACCCCATCGCCATTTGGTGAAAATCCAGAAGGGACATCAACTAATGGAACCACAATTCCTCTTACTTTTTTGCAGACAGTATCTCTACAACCTACTTCATTGATAGCAGTTAAGCACACATCATAAATACCATCGGCATAAAAATTATGCACTACATTTTTATCTGTTGAAGAAGTTCCATCTCCAAAGTTCCATAAATAACTCGTTGCACCAGTAGAAAAGTTTTTAAATTCAGTAGGTGTATTGGGAGTAGGTGGATTCGGAGTCCAGGTGAAATCTGCTACAGGTGAACTAAATATAGAAATTTGTTGTTGTGCTGTATCTTTTTTATTGCATGTTGCAGGATTTGCAGATATTAAGTAAACTGTATAAACTCCGGGAACCGTATAAATATGATTTGGAGATGATACTGTTGAACTTCCTCCATCACCAAAATTCCAATTCCAGCTGGTAGCGTTAGTAGATTGATCTAAAAAAAACACGTTGGCTGGCAAACAGACACTGTCGGGTGCTGTAAAATCAGTAGACATATTACTTACGCTGTAATTTACTGTAGAAGTAAAAACAGAAGGACTATTACAAGCATTGGTATCTGTCATGGTTAGCGTGATGGTATAAACACCAATTGTAGGATAGGTATGCAATGGTGGAGTTTTGCCCGTAAAACTGGTGCCATCACCAAAATTCCATGTATAAATAGTACTAGAATTATTAGGCAAATTAGAGGTGCTTGTATTTACAAAATTTGCAGTAAAAGGATTACAAGAATCTACTTTTGTTACTGTAAAATTGGCCTGAATCGTATCTAGCTTTACTACAATTTTCATATAATCGGTATCTGAACTAAAAGTACATCCATTAGGATTATTGGCAATTAAAGAAACTGTATACACACCAGGCGTTGTGTATGTATGCGTAGGGTTTAAAATATTCGTTGAAGGCGAACCATCTCCAAAGTTCCAAACAAAATCAGTAGCACTCGTACTACTATTCTGAAATTGAACTACAAAAGGAGCACAACCCACCGTATCACCACTGGCAATTGCATCTGCTTCAGGATTTTGAAAATCAAATTTTATTTTTAAAGCAGTTAAGTTGCAATTAGGACTTAAATTATTCGGATAAATTACGCCTGTAGATGTTGGTATTGGAGTTCCTCCGCAACCGCCACAAATTGCTTGATAAATAATTCCGTTTTCATCAAAACGGCTGGTACCTCCATCTACATGTTCACCACCACCTCCATTAAATCCAAAGAATGTCCCATATTGCAAACTCAAAAAATTCTTATTTAAGACAATCACATAAAAATCTTGACCGTCTGTGGTTGTTTG
This sequence comes from Bacteroidota bacterium, assembly GCA_947457085.1. GTDB lineage: Bacteria > Bacteroidota > Bacteroidia > Chitinophagales > Chitinophagaceae > OLB11. The sequence continues at coordinate 1,176 of CANGUS010000166.1, read as the reverse complement.
TATTGCTCCTGGTGTAATTGGTAAATTATTAGTTGTAGAGCCAGCAACATTAGCGCCATTTAATAAACCACCCCATCCTGAAACATATACATTTTGACATTTATCTACTAAAAATGCATTGATTGAAATATCCGTCGAAGCAGTAGTTCCTCTTCCAAAAACTGTACTTGCTAAAATAGAGGATAAATTATTATTTAATTTTGAAATGAATTGGCTTGAATTGGGATTGGAGTAAACCCCTGCTGTTACTGGATAAGCGCCTAAAGTTTGACCTGTTATATAAACATTATTGCTATCATCTGTTTGAACACCATAAACTTGATCATAGGCATTGGTACCAATATAAGTTCCTGCAGTTAAGACTTTTGTAGCGGTATTAAATTTCAACAAAAATCCATCAGCTGTTCCCCCTTGATAGGTGGTATGCAATGAGCCCGCAGGCATGTTAACAGCACTTTCCGTTCCTCCTGCAACAAATAATTCTAAAGGATTTGTTTTATTGATTGATAAAACATACCCTGCATCATTACTTGAGCCCCCCCAAAATCTACTCCAAATTAATCCTAAATTTGGATTCATTTCAAATATTACTGCATCTTGCTGGCCTCCAAACACAGAACTCGCAGCTGGCATTTTTGGAAAATCAGCCGATTTAGATGAACCAGTTACGTATATATTATTGTTAGCATCTACTATGACTTCACTTCTTGCATCGTCTGCATAATTTCTCTTTAAACCACCAATTACTGTTACATCTACATTCATATTTACCCCATCTTCACCAGTGCCGCCAATATAACTCGATGCAATTAAATTAGTCCCTAGCGCATTGAATTTACAAACAAAAATATCACCTCCACCATTATAACTGGCATCAAAAATGGCACTGCCTGCTGTTGGAAAGTTGGAAGAAAATGTTCTGCCGGCAATAACTAAATTATCATCATTATCTACAATCATACTATGAGGCTGTTCATTATTCGTACCACCCAAATAAGTAGCATAAATAACATTCGTACCGGCAGGATTAAATTTAGTAAAACATGCATCGCAAGCTATAATTCCAACACCGGCAACTCCCCCTTGAAAAGTAGTTTGTATTGCTCCTGTTGTAACTGGGTAAGGCGCATTTAATACCACACCACCTGCATAAAAATTCCCTGAGCTATCATATGT
>CANGUS010000165.1 GCA_947457085.1 Bacteroidota bacterium | reverse complement strand
TTTTGCTGGTTTTGCAGGTTTTACAGGTTTTTCAACCTTTGCCGCTACTTTCTTCTCTACTACTTTAGGGGCTACTTTCACAGGCTCTTTTTTTGCCACCGGTTTTGCTACCACTTTCGCTGCTTTTTTTGCTACTGGCTTAGCTACCACTTTCGCTGCTTTTTTAGGTGCTGGTTTTACTGCCACTTTTTTTGCTACAGGTTTAGAAGCTGACTTTTTTGCTAACGGTTTAGCTACCACTTTCGCTGCTTTTTTAGGTGCTGGTTTTGCTGTAACTTTTTTTGCCGCTGGTTTAACTACCGCTTTCGCAGCCACTTTTTTTGCCACTGGTTTAGAAGCTGCCTTTTTAGGAGCTGATTTCGCAGCCACTTTTTTTGCCACTGGTTTAGAAGCTGCCTTTTTTACAACTGGTTTCGTTGCAACTTTTGCTGCTGCCTTTTTAGGAGCTGATTTTGCCACTACTTTGATTGTTTTTTTCGCTTCTACTTTTTTAGGAGCTGATTTTTTTGTAGCCATAAAGAAGTTTAATTTTTATTTATTAATACTTTTAGTTGTTGATTATTGACTTCTATTTCAAAACCATCAACAATTTCATCCGAAAATTCAAGATTATCGGCTAAAATTTCCGTGCAAATATAGGAATTATAATTATTCAATGCAGATTTTAACAATTCGTTCATTTCTATCGTTACATTGATTCTATCTGTCAGGGCAAAATCACTGTCTTTTCTTATTTTTTGAATTCGATTGACAAATTCACGAGCTAGACCTTCTTCTTCTAGTTCTTTGGTGATCGAAATATCTAATGCAACCGTTAAAATCCCTTTATTTGCTACCAAAAGCCCTGGAATATCATCTGAAGTGATTTCAACATCCGCAGAAGTAATTTCAACTGTTTTACCTTCCACTTGAATATGAATGGCCCCATTTTTCTCTATTTCTACAATTTCTGAAGCGCCAAATTTACTAATTTCAGCAGCCACTGCTTTCATTAATGGGCCCATTTTAGCCCCTAATGTTTTAAAATTAGCTTTAATTTTCTTTTTTATGATATCATTATCGCCTGCTATGTATTCTATTTCTTTGATATTTACTTCGCTTTTGATAATATCTGCAATTGAATCAATATCAACTTGTAAACTTGGATCTACCAAAGGGACAATGGCTTTTTGTAGTGGCTGACGAACTTTGATATTTGCTTTTTTTCGAAGAGATAATAATAACGAACAAGCATCTTGTGCTATTTGCATTCGTTTCTCTAATCCTTCATTAATATCATCAGGAATTACAATCGGGAAATTAGCTAAATGAACCGAGCTATAACTTTCTCTTTTTGTAACTGTATTTAAATGATGAAACAACCAATCACTAAAGAAAGGTGAAATAGGGGCTATTAATTTGCATAATATCTCCAAACATTCATACAGGGTTTGATAAGCTGCAATTTTATCTTGCTCATACTCTCCTTTCCAAAAACGACGACGACATAAACGAACATACCAGTTGCTTAAATTAGAATCAACAAACTCGTCTATCAAACGACCTGCCTTTGTTGGCTCATAATCATTCATGTTTTCTTCCACATTTTTAATCAAGCTATTTAAGGAAGAAATAATCCATTGATCTATTTCTGGGCGCTCATTGATTGGGATAAATTTCTCTGCAAAAGAGAAACCATCTACATTAGCATACAATGCAAAAAATGTGTAGGTATTATAAAGAGTGTTAAATAATTTACGTTGACTTTCCTCAATTCCCTTAATATCAAATTTTAAGCTATCCCAAGGAGAAGCATTGGTTACTAAATACCAACGAGTTGCATCGGCACCATAATTATTAATGGTTTCGAAAGGATCTACTACATTGCCTAAACGCTTACTCATTTTATTTCCTTTGGCATCTAAAACTAAGCCGTTTGAAACAACTGTTTTATAAGCTACCGAATCAAACAACAAAACCCCTAGGGCATGTAATGTATAAAACCAACCACGGGTTTGATCTACCCCTTCCGCAATAAAATCGGCTGGGAAAGAGGGAGGCAGATGACGGATGTCGGATGTTGGGCTTGATGTATTGTTAACATCTGACAGCTGGCTGCCGACACCACTAAATGGATAGTGCCATTGAGCATAAGGCATTGCCCCACTGTCAAACCAAACATCTATTAAATCAGGCTCACGGAACATTTTTTGTCCGGTTGGTGATTTTAAAATTACATTGTCAATATATGGCTTATGAACATCTTTCAAGTCTTTCTCAGGACTTTCTTCATGCATCATTGCTTTTATTTCTTCAATACTTCCACAGCAAACTTCTTCAGTTCCATCTTCACTTCTCCAAACAGGTAACGGAGTTCCCCAATAGCGACTTCTGCTTAAATTCCAATCTACCATGTTTTCTAACCAGTTACCAAATCGTCCTTCACCAGTTGCTTTTGGCTTCCAATTAATGGTTTTATTTAATTCAACCATTCTCTCTTTAACCGCAGTGGTTTTAATGAACCATGCATCTAAAGGGTAGTAAATAATAGGTTTATCGGTTCTCCAGCAATGTGGGTAGCTGTGTTCGTATTTTTCTACTTTAAAGGCTTGGCCTCGTTTTTTCAATTCAATGGATATATCAACATTTACATCTTGATAATCTTTCTCGTCAGTATAATTTTTTACAAATCGACCACTAAAATCACCAGTTCCATCAATAAACTTACCTTGTCTGTCAACTAAAGTTAAAATTCCTAAGTTGTTTTTTTGTCCTACTTTGTAATCATCCGCACCAAATGCTGGTGCTGTGTGTACAATACCGGTACCATCTTCTGTGGTTACAAAATCACCACAAATTACCCGAAACGGTTTTGCATTATGTGTTTGCTCAAGAATTTTTTCTACAGAATTTGATTCAAAAGACAATAATTGCTCGTACACTAAACCTTCCAATTCAGTGCCTTTATATAAACCTAATACTTTGTAAGGAATGAGTTTAGAATCAGCTGAATAGCTATCAAAATCGGCATCTTCTGCTTCTGTTTTAAAATATTTAGAGATTAAATTCTCTGCTAAAATTACATACTGCAATTCGTGGGTGTAGGGATTAAATGTTTTTACCAAACAGTAATTAATGTTTGGACCAACGGTCAAACCCAAATTAGAAGGCAAGGTCCATGGAGTGGTTGTCCAAGCCATGAAGTAAATGTTGTCGGTTGTCTGTTGTCGGTTGTCTGCAATTAATAAATTCAGTTGATTTACCAATGCTACTTTCTCTGACAGCTGAGTTCCGACATCTGATACCTTGAAAAGTACTGTAGCACTTGTATCTTTCACATCTTTATAGCAACCTGGTTGGTTTAATTCATGTGAACTCAAACCAGTTCCAGCAGCTGGACTGTACGGTTGAATAGAGACTGATTTATATAAATACCCTTTTGAATGCAAGGTTTTTAAACACCACCATAGACTTTCTATGTATTCGTTTTCGTAGGTTACATAAGGCTTAGAAAGATCTACCCAATAACCCATTTTAGTAGTAATTTCATCCCATTTGTCTTTAAAACGCCCTACTGCCTCCCTACATTTTGCATTGTATTCTTCTATGGTAATTTTTTTACCTATATCTTCTTTTGTAATGCCTAATTCTTTCTCCACACCGAGTTCAACAGGCAAACCATGTGTATCCCAACCCGCTTTACGATTTACTTGAAACCCTTGCATGGTCTTATATCGGCACACCATATCCTTTAGCGTACGAGAAATTACATGATGAATACCAGGCATTCCATTTGCAGATGGCGGACCTTCATAGAAAACGAATGAGTCTTTTCCATCCCGGTTTTCAATACTTTTTTCAAAGGTTTTTTCTTCTTTCCAACGCGCTAGAATTTCAGTTTCGAGCGTCGGCATATGCAAATGCTTGGGTATGTAGTATTTATTATCAGACATAAATTATCAATAAAATGTGGGCAAAGGTAAGGCTAATTCGTTAATTTGGTAATAAGGTGGTTTGATGTGGATTTTCTTATAAAATATCTAATGGCCTTTTTGAAGTAAAAATAGATGAAATGTAATTATTCCTCGTCAAAATAAGCAATAATATGTTGCTTTAAAAGTAACTCTTGTTTTTGCAAGCTCTCGGCAGGAGGATTTTCGACTAGTTTATAATGTGGCCAGCCCTCTTTGTCGTGTCCATCATATTCGTAATAACCACTTTGAGCCAATAAAGAGCAAGTGGCAACATGCATCAAATCTTGTTTTTGTTCTTTGGTGAATTCTTTTTTGGGCACATCGCCTAATTCATTAATACCAATTAAATAAAGAATGACTTCCATGTCTGGTTTTTTATTAAACCGTTGGATAAACATTTCCTCAACTTTTGTCCACTTTTCTCTAAATTCAACTTCTTCTAATAAATTCATTTGGCAAAAATAAGGAGTTTAATTTTTTCATCTCTAATAAAAAAAGTAATTTTCAACTTTATATAAAACTCCTTACGTTGAAAAAATATTTATTCATTCTATTTCTTTTTTGTAATTCTTCATTGATGGCTCAATATGCTTTTGAAATGAAATTAGATTTTGCTATTCGAGTAAATAACAATGATGATCTATTCTCCATTAGTGGGACCTTGCTATCTGGGCGAGTAGAAAAGGGAAAGACCTATTATGCCGAAGATGGTTCGAAAATAGAAGTAAATAATATCATTTCTCAAAAAACAGGTACCACAAGTCCTGTAGCAAATTCACCAGAAGGAGTTGCCTTATCA
>CANGUS010000164.1 GCA_947457085.1 Bacteroidota bacterium | reverse complement strand
CTATAATGTCAAAGTCATTAATAATAATTTGTATGCATTGGCTGGCAATATTACGGATTGGACTTTTACCTATAACAGACAAGGTTTTTCTCAATTAACTCCCAGTGGGGATTGGCTTTATTTCAATCAGTTTGTGAATACCCCTGCATTAGATACCATTACCGATTTAGTCGATTTGGAAGTTGATAAAAGAAATAATTATGTTTATGTTGCTTCTTTTTTTGGCGGCTTGCTCGAGTTTCATCCCGACAAAACAGTGACCGTATTTAAAAACAATGGTTTTGTTCAACCTTTTGGTGGGACTTATAGAATCACCAATTTAGTCTTGGATAAAAAAAATAATCTATGGATGAGCAACTATGGTGCTGATGCACCTTTGGTTGTAAAAAAGGCCGATGGTAGCTGGCAAAAATTTAATATTCCAAACGCAACTGGTGTAAACACAGCAAGTGATATTGCAATCGATGATGCCAATCAAAAATGGTTGGTAGCACCAAGAGGTGTTGGCGTATTTGTATTCAATGACAATGGCACCATTGATAATAAAAATGATGATAAAACGAAGTTCATTCAAAAAGGTGTTGGCTTAGGGAATTTGCCTACCAATTTTGTCAATTGTGTTGTAAAAGATAAAAATGGTAAAATTTGGATTGGTACTGCCGATGGGATTGCAATTATAAATTGTCCTGAAAGTATTATGAATAGTGGTGGCTGCGATGCCGAATTAAAAGTGGTGAAATATGACTTGGATGCAGGGTTGTTATTCAAACAAGAAAATGTAACAACCATTGCAGTTGATGGTGCAAATAACAAATGGATTGGAACCAATAATGGAGTATGGTTAATTAGTGATGATGCAGAAAAAATATTGTTTAGATTCACAAAAGACAATAGCCCTTTGCCATCAAATGATATTAATAAAATTGTGGTTAATCCTGAAACCGGGATAGTATATATCGCTACAGATATTGGTTTGGTTTCTTTCAGAGGAAATGCAACGGATGGTGAAAATACGAATGACAATTTGTTGGTTTTCCCAAATCCTGTTCAAAGTGATTATACCGGAACAATAGCGATAAAAGGATTGGTAGAAAATGCGGATGTTAAAATTACAGACGTTGCCGGGCAATTGGTTTTTAGAACAAAAGCACAAGGGGGGCAAGCTATTTGGAATGGTAAAAATTATTTAAATCAGCGACCAAGAACAGGTGTCTATTATGTTTTTGTAACCAATGCAGATGGCTCTGAAACAAAAACTGGCAAATTTATTTTTAATGAATAATCAATTCGATTGTTGGATTAATTGAGCCGCATAATAAGGTGCATGAAAACTCCCCTTAGTTCCCATCCCATTTAATATACCCACATTTTTATAAATTGTATGCCAAGTTGAAACAGGCATTCGATTAGCCGCAGTAGGGCGAATGGAGGCATGATGCGCTTTAATTTGATAAGGGATTTTTAGAAATTCATCTAACCACTTTTTCGTTTCAAAATAAAATTCTGCTGAGGGTTTGTCTGTTTCATATTGCCATGAATTTGAAGCACCTACCCAAAATAAATTTTCTTTTAATGGAACTATTAAGTGTTTGTTCTTGTAAATAAAATCAGCAGATAAATTTTTTATTTCAACCAATAATACTTCCCCTTTTGTGTTGGCGAATGGGATCTTATTCCATAATGGATTATCGACAACCGATATTCCGTCACAAAAAATAAGGTGTTTGGCAACGATGTTTTTATACATTATTTGATCTCCTACAATTTCTATTTGTTCATATTCAAAGGCGGCTTCTAACAATTGATTTTGAGATTTTAAATAGCCTTGAATGGTATTTAAAAATAAATGAACATCCACTCGATAACAGTCATTTATTTTTCCAACTGCATGTTCAATTGTAAAGTGTTTTTGATAATTTGTACGTTCTTCAATGCTTAAATAAGTAGGTTCTGCTACTTTTCTTTTTAAAAATAACGCTTCACTTTCTTTTGATGAAAACAAATCAATGACAGCTGTAGGAAAAATAAATTGTCGATTAAAAAAAGTGCCAACTTCTTGATAAGCCTTCACTGCAAAAGGGAAAACAGTATCAATCAATGGAACTTTCGCATAGCGTTTCCCAGTCATAGGATTCATAATGCCCGCTGAGTTTTTAGAGGCTGTTTGTGATTCGTTTTTGTCAATCACCACAAACGATTTCTTCTGTTGCATTAAAAACCAACTGACCCAACTGCCCGATAAACCTTGGCCAACTACTATGTAATCCACTTGCATGGGCTAAAAATACAAATGAATTCTCGATATTAGATACTTTTAACTTCATTACGAAACTACTCAAAACCAATGGAATAAACTTTGTGAACTCTGTAGTAAAAAACTATATTTGCCTCCCTCTAAAAAACACGATTCATGCAAGAAAAATATATTCAATTGATTGCTAATAAGCTGTCCATAAAAACAAAGCAAATCACCAATGTTGCTGAGTTATTTGAACAAGGAGCTACTATTCCTTTCATTGCACGATATAGAAAAGAAGCAACCGAAAATTTAGATGAGTTGCAAATTGAGTCCATTAAAGATCAATTGGCTTATTTTTCAGATTTAGAAAAACGTAAAGAAACCGTGCTCAAGTCTATCGATGAGCATGGAAAATTAACGCCTGAATTGAGAAAAAAAATCACGGATTGTATGGAAGCAAATATCTTGGAAGATATTTATTTGCCCTACAAACAAAAACGCAAAACCCGTGCTTCGATCGCTATCGAAAAAGGATTAGAGCCATTGGCTACTACCATTTTTGCACATTCCGAAACACTTGTGTTGAATGATGAAGCACAAAAATATATTACCGAATTAGTACCTACTATTGAAGATGCACTAAAAGGAGCAAGTGATATTATCGCAGAATGGGTGAATGAAAATGCCGTTGTAAGAGATAAAATTAGAAATATTTTTGCTAAGCAAGCCATCATAAAATGTAAACTTTTTAAAGGCAAAGAAGTCGAAGGTCAAAAATATAAAGATTATTTTGATTGCACAGAACCACTTGCTAAATGTCCATCTCACCGAATGTTGGCCATGCGCCGAGGTGAAAAAGAAGGCTTCCTCTCCATCGATATTTCGGTGGATGAAATAGATGCTTTAGAGGCTATTGATGATGAAATATTAAACAATGACAGTGAGGCTTCTAAATTTATTCAGAAGTCAATCGATGATTGTTACAAACGATTGTTGAAACCTTCTATCGAAGTAGAATTTAGAATGACCAGCAAACAAAAAGCCGATGAAGATGCCATCCAAGTTTTTGCTACTAATACCCGACAACTCTTGTTATCGCCTCCATTAGGTCAAAAAAATATCCTTTCTCTTGATCCAGGATTTCGATCGGGTTGCAAATTGGTGGTGTTAGACAAGCAAGGTGATCTCATTTATAATACCAACATTTATCCGCATCCTCCTCAAAATGACAGAGATGATGCAATCTATAAGATTAAACAATTAGTAGAAAAATATCAGATAGAGGCTATTGCCATTGGCAATGGAACTGCAGGTAAAGAAACTGAACAGTTGTGTCGAAATATTGATTTTCCACACGAAGTAAAAATTTATTTAATCAGCGAGGCAGGCGCCTCTATTTACTCTGCTTCTGAAGTAGCCCGTGAGGAGTTTCCTGAGTACGACGTAACCGTAAGAGGGGCAGTATCAATAGGTCGTAGGCTCATGGATCCTTTGAGCGAGTTGGTAAAAATTGATCCCAAATCAATTGGTGTGGGTCAATATCAACACGATGTAAATCAACCTAAATTAAAAGAATCCTTAGACAATGTAGTCATCAGTTGTGTAAATGCTGTAGGGGTTGAAGTAAACACTGCGTCCAAACACATTCTGGCTTACATCTCTGGTTTAGGTTCTACATTGGCAAAAAATATTGTAGAATATCGAAAAGAAAATGGCCCCTTTAAATCTCGTAGCGAATTGAAAAAAGTGCCTTTAATGGGAACCAAATCTTTTCAGCAAGCTGCTGGTTTTTTGAGAATCAACGATGCCAAAAATTTATTAGACAACTCGGCCGTGCATCCCGAAAGTTATGATGTGGTCAAACAAATGGCTGCTGATTTAAATTGCTCGGTTGCCGATTTAATGAAAAACAATGAACTCAGAAAACAGATTGACATTAAAAAATATATTTCTGAAACCATCGGTATCTATACCTTACAAGATATTCTAAATGAGTTAGAAAAACCAGCCCGTGATCCAAGAAGTGAACTTCAACATTTTGAATATGCACAAGGAATTAATTCCTTAGAAGATTTATATGTTGGGTTGGTATTACCAGGCATCATCACCAACATTACCAATTTTGGTGCATTTGTAGACATTGGCGTAAAGCAAGATGGCTTGGTGCACATTTCTCAAATCACCAACAAATTCATTAAAGATCCAAATGATGTTTTAAAACTCAGTCAACAAGTAACTGTAAAAGTTACTGAAATAGATATCCCTCGTAAACGAGTACAATTGAGTATGAAAGACGTGTAATGAATGAGGAGTTATTTTTGGGGTCGAGGCCTTTTTCATTGTGCATCGACAACGGCGTTGGCACCATTTAACCATTTAACTTTACGAAGCATTTCTTCCTGTCCCTACGTATTCGGAATCCATTCCAACAATTGAAAAACAACAAATCTTTCAAAATATTTGGTTTGAAGAAAAGAAATTAACTACATTTGAAAATGCAAATACCTGTCATTTGTTTTCGGTATCACTCCACTGGGATTAACCAAACCGAAAGTTTGTTTCGGGTATATGCAAGTTAT
>CANGUS010000163.1 GCA_947457085.1 Bacteroidota bacterium | reverse complement strand
GACTATAAATTTGATGCGGTTTTTGAATAAAAAACAGGCTTGCAATCGTTTTCATTTATATTATCAGAGTGTAAAAATAATCAATTCAATGTAGTTATAATTGTTTCTTTTTTATATAAATGACACAGCCGAATGAGGCTAGTGATATTTTTTAGAAATAATGGTAAAATAATACTCTTGCAGTATTGAGTTCTCAACTATAGTTTAAAAAGATTATTTATTTTAGAATTGGATATTTGCAGTTTTGATATTGCTTCCTCTTTTTATAGTAACGGTTGTTTTGTCACCTTTGTTGAAATGTCCTAAAGCCTTCATGTAATCTTGAACATTATCCACTTTATAAGTTCCTAATTTTATGACAATGTCGCCTTTTTGAATGCCTGCATTTGCTGCAGGTTTGCCATCGGTTACGCCATCAATGCGCATACCCAAACTTTCATCAAAAGCATAGTCTGGCATTACACCCATCGTAACTTTAAATGAAGTGGTGCCCATATCTACCGATTTTGTTTTATAGAAATGTAATTTCTGCTTACTATCTAAATCATTTATAATGTCAATAATTAATTCCAATATTTTTTCTTCCCCTTTGAAGTTAATTTTATCTGCATCATCTGTTGGTTTATGGTAGTCGCTGTGTTGCCCTGTAAAGAAATGCAATACGGGAATGTCTTTTAAATAAAAAGAAGTATGGTCGCTTGGGCCTACACCAGCACTGTCATATTTTATAGAAAAATATGAGTTGTTTTTCTCAATGGTTTCTTTGAAATGATCGGATGTGCCCACCCCATATACCAACAACTTCTTCGTGCTTTCATTCAATCTGCCAATCATGTCTAAATTAATCATGTAATTGATTTTATTTAAAGGAATAGAAGGAGTTTCACACCATTTTTTAGAGCCTAATAATCCTAGTTCTTCTCCAGAAAATGCAATAAATAAAAAATTATTTTTTTCTTTAAATCCATTGGTACTTAAATAATGAGCTAAAGCTAACATCCCTGCCACTCCACTGGCATTGTCATCTGCACCATTGTGAATTTTTTCTTTCGGATTGGCATCCAAGCTGTTTCCATCCAACCCAAGTCCACAATGGTCGTAGTGTGCCCCAATTACAATTGTATTTTCGGCTTCATTGTCTAAATATGCCAAAACATTTCTCCCTATTTTAGGTTTTAAATTCGCTTTTATTGTGTCGTGAATATTTGCGTCATATTTATATGTAAAATCATAGAAATATCCTTTACGGCCTTTAGGCTTTAGGTGCATAGCTTCAAATTGTGCTGCAATAAATTTAGCTGCTTTTCTTTCGTCAGCCGACCCTGTTCCTCTTCCGTTTAATTCATCAGATGATAAGTAAGAAACTACCCGTACAATTTGATCCATAGGAACTCTTTGTTGTGCTTTAGCAGTTAATATTCCTACCAATATCAATCCACTTAAAAATATTTTTTTTATCATAATTGTATTTTTATTTACCCAATTTGCTATGTAGAAATTGCTATCCCTTACATCATAATTGTATTATGTGACGAAAATACTAATTTCTTTTCATCAAGAGAAAATATTAGAATAAGATTGATTAAATAGAAAAAAAAGCATACAGAAATAAATTGAATCTTCTCTTACTGGTATAAATTATACCATCCTGATTCAAACTGAAAATTAATTCTTATGCCTTTGTCTTTTTGGTATTATTTTTACCCTTTAAATAAATTCCTTTGTCTCAAAAACTACTATTAATAACGCCTCCTTTTACTCAGTTAAATACTCCATACCCTGCAACGGCTTATTTGAAAGGTTTTTTAAACACAAAATCGATTTCTACTTTTCAAGCTGATTTAGGGATTGAGGTTACTTTGGCTTTATTTAATTCTGTTCAACTAAAATCTCTTTTTGACAATTTAATCATTGAATCTCATTTTTCGGACAATGCTAAACGAATTATTTTTTTAAAAGAAAAATATATTGAAACAATAGATGCTGTCATCCTTTTTCTTCAAGGTAAAATGCCCACCTTGGCTCAACGAATGATTCAACAAGGATTTTTACCTCAGGCGTCTCGTTTTCAAAACATGGGTGATATGGAATGGGCATTTGGAAACAATGGCATTGCCGACAAGGCGAAACATTTTGCAACGCTTTATTTAGAAGATTTATCGGATTTGATTAAAGAATGTATAGATGAACATTTTGGCTTTAGTCGGTATGCCGAAAAATTAGGACGGAGTGCGAACTCATTTGATGAAATCTATGATGCCTTACAAAAACCATACAGTTTGGTCGATGAAATTACCATTGATAAATTATCTCAAAAAATAGCTGCATTCAATCCAACAGTAGTTGCCATTTCGGTTCCTTTTCCTGGAAATTTGTTTAGTGCTTTTCGTTCTGCACAATGGTTGAGAGAAAATCATCCTAAAATAAAAATTATGATGGGTGGTGGTTTCCCAAACACGGAGCTGCGCACATTGAAAGAAAAACGAGTGTTTGAATTTTTCGATTTTATCACTCTTGATGATGGCGAAACGCCAATTGAAAATCTCCTAGAATATTTAGATAACAAACGGCCTATTGAATTGCTCAAACGTACTTTTGCATTGCATGAAAATGAAGTGCATTATTTTAACGGCAGTTTACAGAGGGATTATAAACAACAAGAAGTAGGAACACCCGATTATGCAGATTTAGAATTAGATAAATATATTTCGGCTATTGAAGTAGTAAATCCTATGCATAGACTTTGGAGCGATGGCAGATGGAACAAACTCACTATGGCGCATGGTTGCTATTGGGCAAAATGTACATTTTGTGATGTGAGTTTAGATTATATTCAAAACTATCAAGCAACTACAGTGCAACAAATTTGTGACCGAATGGAAACTATTATTGCACAAACAGGCATAACAGGTTTTCACTTTGTAGATGAAGCAGCGCCCCCTGCCATGATGCGTGATTTAGCCATCGAAATTCTAAAACGAAAAATGAATGTTTCTTGGTGGACAAACATTCGATTTGAAAAAAGTTTCACTAACGATTTGTGTTATTTTCTTAAAGCTGCTGGTTGTATTGCCGTATCTGGTGGGTTAGAAGTTGCTTCGGACCGATTATTGAAACTCATTGACAAAGGTGTGAGCCTCGAGCAAGTGGCACATGTGCTTAAAAATTTTAAGCAAAACGACATTATGGTGCATGCCTATTTAATGTATGGATACCCAACACAAACCGTTCAAGAAACAGTAGATTCATTAGAGGTGGTTAGACAGTTATTTAAAAATAATATTTTGCAATCGGGCTTTTGGCATCAATTTGCGCTCACGGTTCATAGCCCTATTGGTAAAAATCCCGATGCGTTTTCAATTCAAATTACCAGTAAAGAAGGAACATTTGCCAATAATGACTTGACTTACATTGAAAAAAAAGGAATTCAGCATGAGGAATTTGCGTACGGGTTAAAAAAATCCTTGTACAATTATATGCAACACAACTGTTTGGAGGATCCATTACAATCGTTTTTTGAACAAAAAATCCCGCCTACCAGCGTCGATAAAAGTTTTATTCAAGCCATATTAAACGAACCCATTTTAAAAAACTGCAAACCAACCACTAAAGTGATTTGGTTGGGCACAAAGCCTACTTTGACTTTTTTTACGAAATCAAAAAAAGGAAATATGTGGCAAATGGCATCACTTGTTTTTCAACATGAACTTGGTGAAGTAGAATTAACACTTAGCGAAGAGCAAGGTAAATGGCTTGTAAAAATATTAGACCTAGCAACGATTCAAAACCCTACTAGCTACCAATTCTTGCAACAAGATTTTGAAAATGAAATTATCAATGATGATTTTGAACTTTTTTGGCACAATAAAATAATAAAAGGTTTAGAAGGTAAAGGGTTGATTCATTTGTAGCTTTTTAATTATGAAACTTTCAGTAATTATGATTTGATTCCTATTTTACTTTTCCCTTTTTTAACGTAAATTCGCACCACGTTTGAAAAAACGAGGTTTAATAACTCAATTTCATTATTCAAAATTTATAAAAATGGCATACGACATTTCAATGATTCAGGCGACTTACGCCAAATTTCCCGAAAGAGTAGCAGCAGCTCGTAAAACTTTAGGCAGACCATTAACTTTATCAGAAAAAATTCTTTATGCGCATTTAGATGCGGGTATGGAATTGACAGATTATCCAAGATTAAATTCTTATGTAGATTTTAATCCAGATCGTGTAGCCATGCAAGATGCAACCGCACAAATGGCCTTATTGCAATTTATGCAAGCAGGTAGACCAACCGTAGCAGTGCCTTCAACAGTTCATTGTGACCATTTAATTATGGCAAAAAATAATGCGAAAGCTGATTTAGAATTTGCAAACACAGAAAGTAAAGAAGTATTCGATTTTCTTTCATCAGTTTCTAATAAATATGGAATTGGGTTTTGGAAACCAGGCGCAGGAATTATTCACCAAATTGTTTTAGAAAACTATGCATTTCCTGGTGGTATGATGATAGGAACAGATAGTCATACGGTGAATGCGGGTGGACTTGGAATGGTAGCAATTGGAGTAGGTGGAGCAGATGCTTGTGATGTTATGGCCGGTTTGCCATGGGAATTAATGATGCCCAAATTAATTGGAATTAAATTAACAGGAAAATTAAATGGCTGGGCTTCTCCTAAAGATATTATATTAAAAGTAGCTGGTATTTTAACTGTAAAAGGAGGTACCAATGCAATAGTAGAATATTTTGGAGAAGGAGCTATTAGCTTGAGTTGCACTGGAAAAGGAACTATTTGTAACATGGGTGCCGAAATAGGG
>CANGUS010000162.1 GCA_947457085.1 Bacteroidota bacterium | reverse complement strand
CAATGAAGAATTGCAATTATTAGCGCATGATATTTATTTGTATTTTGGCTTAGGATGCAGAAATGTTACTAAATTATATGTTCCTAAAGAATATTCTTTTGAGAATTTACTGCAACAATTTTCAAAATTTGATGAATTAAAAAACCACAACAAATATCGAAATAACATTGATTATAATTTGGCTTTGTATATTTTAAATAATCAGTTTTATATGTCGAATGAAAGTTTACTACTAGTAGAAAATAAAAATTATTTTTCGGCTATATCTGTCGTTAACTACGAATATTATGAAGACATTCAATTAGTAGAAAAAGAATTGACAAACAATGAAAATATACAAGCCATTATTGGTTCTCAATACTTGCCTTTTGGATCATCACAAAGCCCTTCATTGATGGATTTCGCGGATGGTGTTTCGACCATCGATTTTTTAAATTCATTGTAGATATTATAAAATATTTTGAGTGTTAAAATTCTATTAAAATGGAATTTAAAACATACTTCTTTTTTATTTTTGTGACCTAAACTATTTAAATATGAAAAAGATAATTGGAACCATTTTAATTGCATTTTGTACGTCTATTTTAACTTTTGCATTTGCTAAAAAAATAGAAAATAATGAAAATCAAACCCCTTTAGAAATTACGAATAACCCCTTGCCAGAAAGTGAAAATGGGTATATCAATTTAGAAGATGCTGCCGAGAAATCAAGTAAAGCTGTTGTACATATCAAAACAGAAACCAATGCTCGACAAGTACAATTTCAAAATCCATTTGGAGGATCTATTTTTGATCAGTTTTTTGGTCAACATTTTATGCAACAAGGCCCACAAGAATCTAGTGGAAGTGGTGTAGTTGTTTCTGCTGATGGTTATATAGTTACCAATAATCATGTCATTGATGGTGCTGATCAAATTAAAGTAATTTTCAATAATAAAAAAACAGTTCCAGCAAAATTAATAGGTAAAGATGCGTCAACTGATTTAGCGGTCTTAAAAGTAGACGAAAGTAATTTGTCATATATCCAATATGGTAATTCAGACGATGTTCGTTTAGGACAATGGGTATTGGCTGTAGGCTATCCTTTAACACTTGAAACAACCGTGACAGCAGGTATTGTGAGTGCTAAATACAGAAACATTGGGATTAATCAACAAAAAAGTGGCAACAATGCCATAGAAAGTTTCATTCAAACCGATGCTGCCGTAAACCCAGGTAATAGTGGTGGTGCATTAGTGAATGCCCGTGGTGAATTAATTGGTATCAATGCAGCTATCGCTTCTCCTACCGGTTCCTATGCAGGATACTCTTTCGCTATCCCTTCTAATATTGTAAAAAAAGTAGTAAACGATATGATGAAATTTGGTAATGTGCAACGTGCTTATTTAGGAGTTGGATATTTGGATTCCAAAAATGCTACTCCTGAACAAATGAGTGCATATCATTTAGATAAAATTGAGGGAATATACATTAATCAAATAATGGAAAATAGCAGTGCTGATGACGCGGGCTTAAAAGTGGGTGATGTGATTACTAAAATTGGAAACTATACTATCAAAAGTGGACCTCAAATGTTAGAAAAAATCGCTCAATATAGACCAGGTGAGAGTATTGTAATTCATTATACTAGAAATGGAAATCCTGCTACTACTACCGCTAAATTAAAAAATGTATTAGGGAATACTCAAATTGTAAAAAACGAACCTTTATCTAAAGAAAAATTAGGTGTTCAAATGAGGGATTTAACCAAACAAGAAGCTGAACAATTAGGTATTAAAGGAGGAATTTACATCACAGGAATTTTTCAAAATGGTATCATAGCCAAACAAACAAGAATGAAAAAAGGTTTTGTAATCACGCAAGTCAACGAGCAAGCCATTTCATCCATAAAAGATATGGAGAAAATATTGCAATCTGATGAAAAAGATTTTCAATTCGGTGGTCTTTATCCTAATTATCAAGGATTGTACTATTATGAAATAAAAGCAGAGTAATAATAACTTTTTACCGAATAGCTTACCCTATTTGATTAAGAATTATTGAATAAACACCTAAATGGGTTTAAATCCTTCAAATGATTAATTATTTGAAGGATTTTTTAGTTTCTAATGTATTTTATTTAAGCTCATTTTTTGAAGAATTATCATCTTAATAAATTGTTTAAAAAAGCCTATGATAATGTGCATTTTTAGGCATTAAAAAACTTGCAAAACCGGCTAAAAAAAGTTATATTTGTAAGCCTTCAAATAATCTCTATTTGAGGATAAAAATATTAAAATTAAAATCTAGAAATGTCAGAAGAAAACGAAGAAAAACAAATGCCTGCTTATGGTGCCGATAGTATTCAAGTACTTGAAGGATTAGAAGCTGTTCGAAAAAGACCTGCCATGTATATTGGCGATATAGGCATAAAAGGTTTACATCATTTAGTATATGAAGTTGTTGATAATTCCATTGATGAAGCATTAGCAGGCCATTGTAAAAATATTACTGTAAAAATTTTAGAAGGGAACTCTATTTCTGTTGAAGATGATGGTAGAGGTATTCCTACTGCCATGCATACGAAAGAAAAACGTTCGGCTTTGGAAGTTGTAATGACGGTTTTGCATGCTGGTGGTAAATTCGACAAAGGTTCCTATAAAGTATCGGGAGGTTTGCATGGTGTGGGTGTGAGTTGTGTAAATGCATTAAGTAAATATTTATTAGTTACGGTTAACCGTGATGGAAAGCGTTTTCAACAAGAATACAGTTGTGGTGTTCCTAAATACCCTGTAAAAGAAATTGGTGAAAGCAACAATACTGGAACGAAAGTAGTCTTTACTCCTGATGATAGCATCTTCACTGTTAATGTATATAGTTTTGAAATTTTAGCTGCTCGTTTGCGTGAGTTGTCATTCTTAAACAAAGGCGTTCGCATTCATTTAATTGATGAAAGAGAAAAAGAAGAGAGTGGCGAATACCCTTCTACAACATTCTACAGTGAAGGCGGTATTAGTGAATTCTTGTTATTATTAGATAAAAATGCAAAACGCGAAGGTTTATTACCTGAACCAATTTTTGCAGAAGATCATGACAAAGATTCGAATGTAGCGGTAGAATTAGCCATGATGTATAATACATCTTACAGTGAAAATATTTTTTCATACGTAAATAATATTAACACCATTGAAGGGGGAACTCATGTTGCTGGTTTTAGAAGGGCCATTACCCGTGTGTTTAAAGCGTATGGTGATAAAAACAAATTGTTTGAAAAAGCAAAAGTTGATATTCTAGGAGATGATTTTAGAGAAGGATTAAGCGTAGTTGTTTCTGTAAAAGTTCCAGAGCCTCAGTTTGAAGGTCAAACAAAAACAAAATTAGGCAACAGTGAAGTTTCTGGAATAGTTGATGCAGCTGTATCCAGAGTACTAGAAGCTTATTTGGAGGAAAATCCTAAAGAAGCAAAAATTATCATTGAAAAAGTAATTATTGCAGCTCAAGCTCGTCAAGCAGCTAAAAAAGCCCGTGAGTTAGTACAACGTAAAAATGTATTAACTGGCAGTGGTTTGCCAGGTAAACTTGCTGATTGCAGTGATAATGATCCAACAAAATGTGAGCTTTATTTAGTCGAAGGAGATTCGGCTGGTGGTACTGCTAAACAAGGTAGAAACCGTCAGTATCAAGCAATTTTACCATTAAGAGGTAAAATTTTAAATGTAGAAAAAGCAATGCCTCACAAGGTTTTTGAAAATGAAGAGATTCGCAACATGTTCACTGGTTTCGGTGTAACCATTGGGACACCTGAAGATGCAAAAGCTTTAAATACTACTAAACTTCGCTACCACAAAATTATCATCATGACCGATGCCGATGTGGATGGTTCTCACATTTCAACATTGATCTTAACTTTCTTATATCGTTACATGAAAGAGTTGGTTGAACAAGGATTCGTATACATTGCACAACCTCCTTTGTATTTAGTAAAAAAAGGAAAAGAACAAGTATATGCATTTGATGAAGAAGCTCGAAAAGCAGCCGTATTAAAATTAGGTGGTGGTAAAGAAGATTCTGTGCATATTCAACGTTACAAAGGTCTTGGAGAGATGAATGCAGAACAATTGTGGGAAACTACGATGGATCCGAATACTCGTACTTTAAAACAAGTAACCATAGAAAGCGTTGCAGAAGCAGATAGAGTATTCTCCATGTTAATGGGTGATGAAGTGCCTCCTCGTAGAGAGTTTATTGAGAAACATGCGAAATACGCAAAAATTGATATTTAATAATAAATTGTAGATGAAACAACTATTCATATTACTCTTGCTATTTTCTTTTTCTCAAATCAATGCTCAAAATAAAATTAAAGAGTCTGATTTAAGGAATTTATATAATTTGATGATTGGTTCATTTTCTAGCGAAAATCAATCAAAACAAGATTCGAATTATTTTGATATTCGTTTAAAAATGGTTCCCATGTGGCCAGAAAGTGAATACTACTGGTTATATGTTGAGCAAGCAATGGCAAGCAATGAAAATAAACCTTATCGTCAAAGGGTGTACAGACTCAGTAAATTGAATGATACCACCATTGAAAGTAGAGTGTATACAGTCAAAAATGGTGAAAAATATTATGGCGAATGGAAATTAGAATATCCATTGGCGAATTTAACCATTGATTCATTGGAGGAACGAAAAGGATGTTCTATCTTTTTAAACAAAATGAATAAAGATGAATTTTCAGGATCTACCAATAAAAATGATTGTGAAAGTACTTTAAAAGGGGCTTCATATGCTACTTCATTTGTCAATATTTACCCTGATATGCTGATTTCTTGGGACAGAGGATTTGATAAAGATGGCAACCAAGTTTGGGGTGCTGTAAATGGAGGATACATT
>CANGUS010000161.1 GCA_947457085.1 Bacteroidota bacterium | reverse complement strand
CACTCTTAATGAACCACCATGGGTCGGAAGTTTTTCAACATCAAATATCGTAAGTCCACAAGCTTCGAAAATATTATTAACCGATGTCAATGATAAATAAGAAAAGTGTTCGTGATAAATCGTGTCAAATTGATTATTTTCTACCAATTCTACCAAACTAGGCATTTCCATTGTGATAATGCCTTCAGGATTTAATAATATTTTCAATCCTTTTACAAAATCTAAAATATCAGGAACATGTGCTAAAACATTGTTGCCTAAAAGTAAATCTGCTTT
The DNA here is from genome assembly GCA_947457085.1 of Bacteroidota bacterium. Taxonomy (GTDB): domain Bacteria; phylum Bacteroidota; class Bacteroidia; order Chitinophagales; family Chitinophagaceae; genus OLB11. The sequence goes on along the minus strand of CANGUS010000161.1, from coordinate 4,604 downwards.
GCGACCTTTTTGCGAAAGTTCTTCTGCTAATTTCACTCCAAAAAATTCAGTGATACAAGGAATTCCTTTCAATATGGCAACTTCTGCTGTGTTTTTAGTTGGTTCAATTCCTAAAACAGGGATGCGATGGGGTAAAAAATATTGCAATAAATACCCGTCGTTAGATGCGATTTCAACTACATGCGATTCGCTGTTTAAATTGAAACGAGCAATCATTTTTTCAACATAATTTTTGCTGTGTGCTAACCAGCTTGTTGAATAAGATGAAAAGTAAGCATAGTTATTATCAAAAATGCTGTCAAATGATTTGTATTCATCTACTTGCACCAAAAAACAATTATGACAAACATAAACTTTTAATGGATAAAATGTTTCTGGCTCATTTAATTGACTCTTATTTAAATAAGAGTTTGAAGCGGGTGAATTTATTAAATCAATAAATTCAGTTGTTATTTCTTCCTGACAAAATCTACATTTCATAATCTATTCCTGTAAAATCGGTGTTTATTAATGGATGGTTTTTATCTCTTTCAGATAAATTAGTAATTTCTAAAGGCAAATTTAGTTGAATTTTTGGATCGTCAAATTTTATCCCACCCTCATATTGGGCATTGTAAAATGAAGAGTGGAAATATACCAAGGTAGTATTTTCTTGTAATGTTTGAAATGCATGTCCCACACCAGGAGGCAATAGTAACATGGTATGATTATCTTCTGTTAATTCAATAGAAAATGATTTGAATAAAGTAGAAGAGTTTCTTCTTAAATCTACACCAAAATCTAATATACTTCCTTGTATACAACGAATCAACTTCCATTCTGCAAAAGCTCCAAATTGATAATGAATTCCTCTAAAACTCCCTTTTTCTTTAGTAAATGATTGATTGACTTGCTTACAAGAAAAAGGAATACCTGCTTGTGCAAATTCTTCTTCGCAAAATAATCTACTAAAAGCACCTCTGTTATCTATGAAGGGAGATAGAGTTACTTTGAAAATTCCTTTAATATTTTGCTCCTCAAAAATCATTTAGTATTAAATGGTAAAGTTAATCTCTAAATACGACATGTTGAAATAAAAATAAATAAACCAAAGATTGTCAGGATACTAGAAAATAATTTTTAACATTGTAGTAAATTTAGAGAATCATAAAAAAACTTTTATAGTTTACTATTGTAAAAGGAAATATAAAATATGGGAATTATTAAACGACAAGGGTTAAAATCAAGCATAGTAAATTATGCTGGTGTTTTAATAGGTGTATTGTTTTTCAATTTTGTTTTTCCTAACCTTGTTGATGCAAAGGATTTAGGTTTAATTAATCTGCTTCGAAATTTAATGTACGTATTTGCCACACTCCCTGCTTTGGGTTTGGGGCATATTTTATTAAATTATTATGCTAGTTGGGAATCTGAAAAAATAAAAAATTCATATCATGGATTTGCTATCATTGCAATGATCATTTCTTTGTTGGTTTTTGTAGTTTTCTTTATGTTGTTTAAGTCCGTTATCATTAATTATTATCAAGCTCAATCACCTAATTTTACACCCTATTATTACGCAATTATTCCCCTTGTTTTTCTTTATATTTTTAATCAATATTTTGAATTTTATAGTTTAGTAAACTTTAGATCTGCCTTTCCTGCATTTTTACGAGAAGTGGTTACACGAGTTTTACTAATCATATTATTTTATTTATATATTTCTCATTATTTATCTCAAAAAGGATTGGTTATAGGATTGGTTGTAAGCTATGTTATTCCATTTTTGGCGATTGTTTTTTATGCGATAAAAATATTGAAATGGCGTATAGGTTCCTTTACAAACTATATTCAAAAAGAAAATGTATTTGAAGAGTTAAAATATGGTAGTGGCATGTTGTTGTTAACTATTTTTAGCAATGTTTCAAATTTTTTAGACGGCATCATTTTGCCAGCATATTTAGGATTAGAGGTGTTAGGTATTTATACGCCAGCACTCGTTTTAGGACAAATGATACAGGTTCCTTACAGGGCCATTTCACTGATCTCAATTCCTGTTTTACGAGAGGCAATCACACAAAAAGATGTTGCGAAATTAAAGTCTCTAAACAATAGTTTAGGAATCAATTTATTTTTAATCGGGTGTTTTTTATTTACCTTATTAATAATTAATTCGGAGGCTATTTTTTCTTTAATACCACCAAAATATTCAGCAGCCAAAAATGTTTTATTGATTGTAGGTGCTGGTCGACTTCTTGACATGGCTTTTGGATTGAATTCTGAAATTATCACGTATTCTAACGACTATAAATACATAGTTCGACTTTCGGGGTTGATGATGACGATGACGGTGATTTTTAATATTTTATTAATTCCAATATTCGGGATGGATGGCGCAGCGTTGGCAGTTTCTGTTTCATTAATTGTTTTCAATTTATTAAAAACATATATCATCTATCGAAAATATAATTTCCATTGTTTTAGTAAGCATTATATAACTTTAATAGTAATTACAATTTCAGTGATTGGTATTTTATATTGTATCCCTTACGTGAAATTTTTAAATCAACATATGTTTTTGAATCCAATTTTAAACATTGCATTTAAATCAATCATTGGTGGATTTTTATTTTTAATACCAAGCTATTATTTCAATGTCTCAACAGATTTTAATGACTTTTTTAAGTTAGTCATTTCAGGAAAAATATTAAAAGGAGGCCATAAAATGGAGAATTTGTAATTTTTATCCTATTGAATAAATTCTCTTAATTCTTCTTCAAAATACATTAATGCATTTTTGATAGGCAAAGGCAAACCTCCACCTAATGCACATAGAGAGCCTATTTCCATTGTTTCTAATAAATCATTTAATAGCGATTTGTCAATTTTGTAATCTGTGTGAATGGCTTTGTCAAATAGCTCTTTCCCCCTGGTGCTTCCCAGTCGGCAAGGAAAACATTTTCCACAACTTTCATGCGCTGTAAATTCGAATAAATGGTGTAAATACTTGACCAATGGAAATGATTGAGGAATGCAAACCACCGAAGCATGCCCTAATAAAAAGCCATGTTCTTGAAACGATTCAAATGTAATATTCAACTCATTAATTTTTGAGATTGGAACCAAGCCACCCAAAGGTCCGCCAATGTGCATTGCTTTAATACTTGCTTTAAAACCTTGGCCTAAATCTTCAATTACAGTTTTTAATGGCGTACCCATATCCACTTCATAAATACCTGGGCGATTAAAAAAACTATCTAATGACACTAATTTTGTGCCGGTAGATTTTCCTTTCCCAATGCTCGCAAATGTATCACCTCCTTCATTTAATATAAATGGAATGCAAGCCAAGGTTTCTACATTATTAACTACCGTTGGTTTATTAAAAAGCCCTACTTGGGCAGGGTATGGTGGACGAACTCTTACTTCAGGACGTTGACCTTCTATGCTAGATAGCAAGGCGGTTTCTTCTCCACAAATGTAGGCTCCTTGTGCATGAATGACTTTGAAATCAAATGAAAAATCAGTACCTAAAATGGATGTACCTAGTAATTTTTTTTCATACAATTTTTTTATTTCTGCTTCGCAAATGGCAATACTTTCGGGATATTCACCACGAATATAAAGCACACCCCAGCTGGCACCAATCATGTATCCAGCCAACATCATCCCTAATAAAACCGAATGTGGCTGATGTTCTAAAAGATAACGATCGCTATACGCTCCAGGATCGCCTTCATCGGCATTACATACAACATATTTAATTTCACTGGGTGTTTTTTTACAACTTTCAAATTTAAATGCGGTAGGAAAACCTGCACCACCTCTACCTCTCAAGCCACTTGTTTTTAATTCTGCTATTAAATCATCAGGTGTTTTTTGTAACGAATTTTTTAATACTGCATAATATTCATCAATGTTTGTAAAAGCTTGTGTTAAAACTTTTGTCCCAGAATTCCCTATATAATAATGATCCTGATTTGCGTTATCTGACATCTGACATCCTACATCTGACATCTCTGAAACAGCATTTCCAGAATAATTTTTTCCTTGATAATGAAAAGCACTTCCTTCATGACATCGGCCTAAACAATACATCGAGCCAATTTCATCTTCCTTGAAATTTTCTTTCAGTTTATCTGTCAAAGTATCTTGGGTTCCAGCACACATACAGGCAGTTCCGTTGCAAACGTATACTTTTTTTCCTTTATTCTCAGGCCGTGTAAAATCATAAAATGTTGCTGTGCCATAGGTATTTGCTTTGCCAATCAAAAATTCTTTTGCAAGTCGTTCTGTTTCTTCAATAGTTAAAGTGCCTGTTTCTTTTGCGGCATTTCCAATTTTCTCAAATAAATTTTCGGTTAACCCTTTTCGCCCTGAAAGTTCGCTGATATTGAATGACATAAAATAAATTGTTAGACGATGTAATATAAAAAAATATTTTCAACATGAATCTAAAATGAACTTAAAATAAATTTATAGTAAGCTAACTCAGATGCTGTGACATTATATTTTGTTCACAAATTCTATCGCTGCATATAATCTTTCATTTTCATTTCCTTTAATGATCATAAAAGGCTTACCTGTGGATTCAACAATTTCTTTATAAGTATTGAAAAAATATT
>CANGUS010000160.1 GCA_947457085.1 Bacteroidota bacterium | reverse complement strand
ATATTCCTTTTATCAGTATGAAAATCACTGGTTTTTGTCGATTTGAATTATTGGAAATGGTGCATGAAGGAAAATCTTTATCTACTGAATTGCAACAAGAATATGACAGAGTTTGGACTCGAGTGGATAAAATTTGCAAGCAAGCCCATGATAGCCATAAAATGATTTTAATTGATGCGGAAGAATCTTGGATTCAAAAACCGATAGATGATTTAACCAATGCGATGATGGAAAAATACAACAAAGAACGCGTAGTTGTATTTAATACATTTCAATTGTATTGTCATGACCGATTTGAATATTTAAAATCATCGTACGAATTATCTCGTCAAAAAAACTTTTTATTGGGTGCAAAATTAGTGCGCGGAGCATACATGGAAAAAGAAAGAGCGAGAGCTACTCAAATGAATTATCCATCTCCTATTCAATCTGATAAAGAATCTACAGACAACGATTATAATTTAGCGGTAGATTTTTGTTTGCAAAATTTAAACTCAATCGCTGTTTTTATTGGTACGCACAATGACCATAGTTGCTTTTTAGCCACACAAAAAATGGAGCAATTGTCGATTCCTAAAAACACAAACCAGGTTCATTTTTCTCAATTATTTGGGATGAGTGATAATATATCTTTTAACTTAGCGAAAGAAGGTTATCATGTATCTAAATACTTGCCTTATGGTCCTGTTGAAGATGTGATTCCATATTTAATGCGTCGTGCACAAGAAAACACCTCTGTTGCCGGACAAACAGGCCGTGAGTTAGGATTAATTTCAAAAGAATTAAAACGACGTAAGAATTAATTGTAAATTATCAATTATCAATTATAAATGAAGGAGGGAAACATAATAAAGAATAAAAGTTATTTATTTGCTGTAAGAATTATTAGGTTGTTTCAATACCTTACAACTACCCAAAATGAATTTATTTTAAGTAAACAATTATTGAGGAGTGGCACTTCAGTAGGTGCTCTGGTAAGAGAAGTAGAACATTCAGAAAGTAACGCTGATTTTATTCATAAATTTGCAATTGCACAAAAGGAGATAAATGAAACAATTTATTGGCTTGAATTATTGCAAACTACAGACTATATTTCTCAAAAAGAATTCGATAGTATCATTTTAGATGCAAATGAAGTGATAAAAATTATTACTAGCATTATCAAAACATCCAAATTAAAAAATAAATAATTTTTTTATCATTAATAATTTACAATTTATCATTAACAATTATATACATACCATCGTTGCGCTCTCTACTCCACAAGGAGAAGGAGCCATTGGCGTCATTCGTTTGAGTGGCGAACAAGCTTTTGATATCATTGATGCTATTTTTGAAGGCAAGAAAAAAATAGCGGATGTAAAAAGTCATACCCTTCATTTTGGAAAAATTATCAATGAGCAAAAAGAAATTATTGATGAAGTGGTGGTTTCAATTTACAAAAATCCACATTCATACACTGGTGAAGATGTAGTAGAAATATCCTGCCATGGATCCAAATTTATTATTCAAAAAATAATGGAATTGTGTCAACAAAAAGGCGCCAAATCGGCTAAGCCAGGGGAGTTTACACAGCGTGCATTTTTGAATGGAAAGTTAGATTTAAGTCAAGCCGAATCGGTAGCAGATATCATTGCTGCAGAAAATAAAGTACAACACGAAATGGCCTTCAATCAAATGAGAGGAGGTTACTCTGCTATTATAGAGGGATTGAGAAATGAATTAATTGAGTTTGCGGCTTTAATAGAATTGGAATTGGATTTTTCGGAAGAAGATGTTGAATTCGCTGATCGAGAAAAATTTTCATTATTAATTACAAAAATAAAAACAACCGTCACCCATTTAATTCAATCGTTTGAATTAGGGAATGTATTGAAAAATGGAATTCCTGTGGCAATTGTTGGAGAGCCCAATGTTGGTAAATCTACTTTGTTAAATGTACTATTAAAAGAAGAAAAAGCCATTGTGAGTGACATTGCAGGCACTACGAGGGATTTTATTGAAGATACATTAATCATAGATGGAGTGCAATTTCGATTTATTGACACGGCAGGAATGCGTGCAACAGAAGATACATTAGAAGCAATCGGTATTGAGCGTTCGTATCAAAAATTGAAATCGGCAAAAATTGTTTTGTACTTGGCCGATATTCAAAAAGAATATCAAGATATTGTAGAAGATTTTAAATTATTAGAAATTAACGAGGACCAAAAAGTCATTATTTTATTAAACAAATTTGATAAGATGTCATCGGGTAATGCGTTTGAAATAGTGGAGGCCATTGAGACATTAACTCATCAAAAAACGATCGTAATTTCTGCCGCTGAAAATAAAAATATTGACAAGTTGCAAACGGAATTATTAAAAATAGTTCAACATGAAAAGTTGAATTTTGATGGCATCATTGTCACCAATACAAGGCATATCAATGCATTAAAAGACACCTTGATTCATTTAAATCAAATTGAACAAGGGTTGAATCAACATATCAGTGGCGATTTTCTTTCGATTGATATTCGAATGGCATTGCAATCTTTAGGAGAGATAACCGGCACGGTAGAGCTAGATCGTGATATTTTAGGAACTATTTTTGGCAAGTTTTGTATCGGGAAATAAGTACAATGGTAACAATTGTTACCTATAATTTCAGATATTAAAACCATCTTTGCATCTAAAATGAATAAATGGAAATTATTGGTTATTTGGCTTCAATTTTAATAGGAATTTCATTAGGACTTATTGGTGGTGGAGGGAGTATTTTAACGATTCCCATTTTAGTTTATATTTTTCATGTCAATCCAAGGCTAGCCACCACGTATTCCTTATTCATTGTAGGTTTTACTGCGGCTATTGGTTCTATAAAACATTATCAATTAGGAAATTTAAAATTTCAATCGGCCATTCCATTTGCCATTCCTTCATTAGTTTCAATTATTGTCGTTCGTAAATTTTTAATGCCAATCATTCCTGAAATTATTTTTTCTATTGGTAGTTTTTCAATCACAAAAGACATTTTCATGATGTTGATATTTTCAGTCCTCATGATGATGGCTTCTTATTCTATGATAAAATCTAAACAAGAAATAGTTGATGAAAGTAAAACCAATATAATGAAAGTCGCATTTATGGGATACTTGGTTGGTGTTGTAACTGGCTTTTTAGGTGCAGGGGGTGGTTTTTTAATTATTCCTGCATTGATTTTCTTTACTGGTTTAACCATGAAGGAAGCTGTAGGGACCTCCTTATTAATCATCGCGTTTAATTCATTATTTGGATTCTTGGGGGATGTAATCAATGGCGTGAACATTGATTTTTTCTTTCTGCTTTCTATCGCTTTTTTTGCGTTGATAGGAATCTTCATCGGTACTTTTTTATCAAAAAAAATAGATGGCTCAAAACTAAAGCCTGCTTTTGGATGGTTTGTTTTAGTCATGGGAATTTATATTGTCATCAAAGAAATTTATTTTTATTAATCATTGTCAACTAGTATTAAATAAAAATAAAAAATAGCAAATTTTCTGTCTTTATATTTACAACCTTCTAAATTGTAAATACAATATTTTGCACACCAACAAAACAATACTACTTACTACGTTAAATGCTAAATACATTCATATGAATTTAGCCATACGCTTGTTGTTTGAACTCAATAAAAATGACGAACGATTAACTTGGAAAGAGTTTACCATAAAGGAAGATAAAGATTGGATTGCAGGTGAATGCGCCAAATTTGAAGTGGTTTGTTTGAGTTGCTACATATGGAATATTGAGCAAACTAAAATGGTCTGTGAGAAAATAAAAGCGATCAATCCTCATTGTAAAATCATGTTGGGTGGCCCTGAAGTTTCTTATGAATGGGAAGATATAATCGCTTTGCCTTTTGTGGATTACATTATCAAAGGGGAAGGAGAAGTGCCGTTTGCATCGTTTTTGAAATTTTATCCTAATGTGGAATCTATTCCCAATTTAATTTCAAAAGATGAGCATGGAATTCATTTTCATAAAGATAATTTTACATTTGATTTAAATTTATATGCCCATACAAACCCTTATCAAAATGAGGATACAGAGAGTTTGCAAAACAGGGTTTTGTATATTGAAACATCCAGGGGTTGTCCTTATAAATGTGAATTTTGTTTAGCCAGTTTAGATAATAAGGTTCGTTATTTACCCATTGATCATATTAAATCCAATTTATTGTATTTGATGAAATATGGGAAAACGATTAAATTTTTAGACAGAACATTCAATGTAAAAAAAGATTTTACACTCGATATTTTTCAATTCATTTTAGATAATCAGCGTCCAGAAAATGTTTTTCAATTTGAAATCACGGCTGATATTTTGCATCCTGATATTATGCAATTTATTATCGATAAGGTGCCCAAAGGGATGTTCCGTTTTGAAATTGGCATTCAAACTGTCAATCAAAAAGCCAATTTAGAAGTCAGCAGAAAACAAAATTTTGACAAAACAGCTGGTGTCATCAATGCCTTGAAAAATCATGTAGAAATGCACCTGGATTTAATTGTAGGTTTGGCCTTGGATTATTTTGAAGATATTAAATATAGTTTTGAAGAGGTATTTAAATTGTATCCTCCAGAATTGCAATTAGGATTTTTAAAATTTTTAAAAGGAACCCCATTAAGAGAAAAACACCATCAACATGGTTTTGTATTTGATCCAATCGCGCCTTATCAAATCATAAAAAGTGATTATTTAAGTGAACAGGAACTGGCGGATATTGTTAAATTAGAACACGCTTTAGAAATCTATTGGAATAAAAAACGAATTCCGAATACTTTAATTTATGTTACCGAAAATTATGCTGTTTTTGATTTTTTATTAGGATTAGGAAAATATTTTGGAGAACGAAGTTCTT
>CANGUS010000159.1 GCA_947457085.1 Bacteroidota bacterium | reverse complement strand
TGGAAATACTCTTCCATCTGTTTCTGTTTTGAGTTTTACTCCCCGTTCTTGAAACCAATTCATAGTATCGGTTGTTGTAAAATGCTTAAATGATTTTTTTAAAAAGTTTTTTCCTCTAGGGTATTTTTGAACTAATAAATAATTTTGTGCGATGCTATTGGTAACATTGCATCTACCACCACCACTTACCTTTACTTTTTGCAATACTTTCGATTGTTTTTCCACAATCGTAATTTTTAAATTCGGATTTAATTTGGCTGCATTTACAGCACAAAAAAAACCAGATGCACCACCTCCTATAATAACTAATTGCTTTTGCATTTTATATTCTTAATCTAAGTAAATTTTTCTTGCTTCTATTGAGTAAAAACAATAACTATGGATATTTTTTTATTTTTGATAAATATACAATCATTCAAATTACCTTCAATAAAAAAGCTACTCAATTGAGTAGCTTTTTATAATAAAAAATTTATTATTTATTTTTTCTTATTTCCTAGGAATCGGTTACCTGATGGACCTTTTAATGAAGGACTACCTAATCTATCCATGCAACAACGGAAACCAATAGTAGAGCTTGTGTGACTAGCTTGTAAGAAACGACGTGTTCCTGGGCTTAACCAATACGCTCTGTCATTCCAACTTCCTCCTTTGTAAACATGTGCATCATCGTTTACTAATGTTGTTTTACCATAATCATAAACTGCTCCACTTGTAGAATCTCCGTCTTCAAATGCAATTACATTTGAACCTCGGTAGTTGATATTTTTTTCTGCTAATTCTTCTTGTGTTACTGTACGTTTTGGAATTCTACCTAAACTATCTTTCTCTTCTAATGAGTAATCATCTAATGTTTTGAATGTTTCAAAAACATTTCCTCTAAATGGTCTGAAGTCAGATGCGTCCATTGGAGTATTTGGTCTGTAAACATCTAATACCCACTCACTCACATTACCAGCCATATTGTATAATCCAAATGCATTTGGTTTGTAAGCGTAAATATCTGCAGGAATATCAGCATTATCGTTTAATCCACCGGCAACACCCATCGCATCACCTTGTCCTCTACGGAAATTAGCTAATTGTTGTCCTTGATAAGCATTTCTTGCACCTTCACGTGTACTTAAATTGTCACCCCAAGGATATACTTGTCTGTCTGTAACCACCTCTTCACCACGACGGCGTTTGCTATCTGGTTCAGGGTTTCTACCAACATATGCAAGTGCCGCATATTCCCATTCCGCTTCTGTAGGTAAACGATAATCAGCTGTTAAAATACCATCTTCATAACGAACATTTCTTTTACCTACTCCTGTAGGATCTAAATCTTTTTTCTTAACCCCAACAGCACCTTCATATTGACCAGCAACATATGTTTTTGTTGAAAAGTTATCTTCAGATACTTGGAAAGCATTCTTTTTTAAGAATCCTTTTTGAATTAAAATCATTTCATTTACACGGTCTGTTCTCCATTTGCAATACTGGTTTGCTTGATTCCAACTCACCCCAACAACCGGATAATAATTGTAAGCAGCATGACGGAAATAAAACTCAACTTGAGGTTCATTATATTGTAATGCTCTTCTCCAACATTGTGAATCCGGTAATGCTTTTTGATATACATCTGGGTAGTCATTTCCATATACACGAGCAACCCAGTGTAAATACTCACGATAGTGAACATTTGCTACCTCAGTTTCGTCCATATAAAAAGAAGAAACAGAAACAGTTTTTGGGGGATTATTATTTTCATACGTTAAGTCTTCTTCCGTTTGCCCCATGGTGAATCTACCACCTTCGATAAAGGCTAAGCCCGGGCCAATATATTGCCCTTCATACAATGGCACATCATATCCTCCTAATTTGGAATCGTTAAAATTCCAACCTGTTTTTGATGATACTAAATTGCTCGATTTACTACCGCCACAAGAGGATAATAATGCTAAAGCAGAAACTAATACCAATCCGTTTAATCCTAATAATCTTTTCATTTTAATTATTAACTTTTTTTAAGTAAAGCAAATATACTTCTATTTTTATTTATAACAAACAAAGTACAATTATAAATCATTCCATTCAGAATTACAATTTATTAAGCAAAATATCTTTAAATGTTTTTAAAATTTCAATTTCCCAAGCTAAAATAGTTGAATTAATCAAGAATAGCCCTGTTTAAAAATTCAATAAAAGGATTAAGCAAAATAATTTGTTCATTCATTTTCTTTTCGAAATTCTTATTGAATATCATTTCATCAGAAATTGGCGCAGAGGTCGTGAAACTTTTTAATTTGAGGTATTCTAGGGCAATATTGTCTGTCTCATAGCCTTTAGGGGCATTTGCTAATTTATTTTCTGTTGACAAAGTACCAAATTGGCTAAAGAATCTTTTTTCTAAAACAATTTTTTTGAAATTAGAAAAATTGTAATCTATTTCTTGTCTAATTTTTTTTAAAGAATCGGCATCTGGCATCCATAACCCTCCACCAATAAACATATTTCCAGGCTCTATGTGTAGATAATATCCGGCTAAATTGCTTTTTTTTCCACCAATGGTAAATCCAGCTCCAAAATTTGTTTTATAGGGAGATTTATCTTTTGAAAAACGAATATCTCTGTTAATTCTAAACATACAATCTTTTGGTTTTAATAAATTGTATTGATCATCTAGCTTCGATAGGGAGTTGATGACAGATTGAACCAAGATTTCAAAATCAGCTTTTGATGATTCATATAGTTTCCTATTTTCATCAAACCAAAGTTTATTATTGTTCTTTTTTAGTGATTTTAAAAAATCTATGGTGTTTTTTTGCAACATTTGTTTATTTTTACAACGGTAAATGTATAAATTGTAAAAAACTTTTTATACTTTTCCAATCTTAAATAAATTATTTTCATAAAAATGAGTAAGAAAATTATAGCATTAGCATTGTGCACAGTTTGTATTAGCTTGATTTCAGATGTAAGCGCACAGACTAGTAAAAATAGAAAAAGCAAGTATTATCAAAACAATATGAAAGAACAAGATGAGTTTAATGTTGTTGGTTTTACTAGAGACTTAGATAAAAAGGAAGTAGATGAAAAGCCTAAAGAAGCTGAATACGATGTAACCATTCGTCAAAATGAAGATGAATCTAAATACTATAATGAGAAAAAAGTTCTTGAGGAAGAGGTTGCTACGAGAGAAAATCGCTTAAGACGTAGAAGAGTAGGTGGATATTACACTACCTACGGTGCCTATGTGCCTTTCAAAGAAACTAGACGTAAATATGATAGTGTAGGAAATCGTATTCGTGAGAGAAAAGTTGTAAAAAGAGTAGTGGTTAAAGAATTGCCAGATGACAGAGAAGTAAAAATGACTTCTGCTGAGCATGAATACAAGACAACTTATGTAAAGAAACGTTATACTAACTTAGATGTGTTATGTGATGATTTAGATTTAGCAAAAATACAACGCCCTGTTTTCAAAGGAATTTGTTCTGAATGCAGCCGTGATGTAGATTTAATTATAACAAACAGAAACTTAAGTAGCTTGGAAAAAAATTATCAATTAAAACAGTGTTATATGTTGCGTGATAAACGGGTTCGTGAAATACTTGATGATGATCAATACAAGAAGTTTTTACGAATTAAAGATGCAGATGAGTATTTAGTGATTACTAAGGATTTGGAGCAAAAAGATGGAATAAATAAATAATTTTCTAATTAATTATATCTAAAAGCACTCTTGTTTAGAGTGCTTTTTTATTTTTATCGATTTTTTAATATAGCATTTTTCTTATTGCATTAGGAATCCATTAAGGATAAGTTCTTGAACTTCCTTACTGAAAAACCCTATATTTGCACCCAATTTTAAAAACAAAATGGATAAAAATACGATATCAGGGTTTGGGTTATTAATGCTTTTGTTAGTTGGATATATTCTTTATAACCAAAATGCAGAAACAAAATATCAAGCACAAGTTACTAAAGACTCAATTGAAAATGCTAAAAAGCGCCAGCCATTAGCTGCTAAAATGATTGATACTACGTCAATAGCGATGAATGGAATAGTTGATAGTGCTTTGTTAGTTGCAAAAGAAGAATTGACCACAATTGAAAACAATGATGTGATTGTTACCTTAACAAACAAAGGAGCATTTGCTAAAAAAATACAATTAAAGAAATTTAAAACGTATGACGGGAAGCCTTTATTTTTATTTGATGGAGATAAAAATAGCATTGATTATGGATTTAAATCAATCAATGGAAATATTGTACATACCAAAGCTGAGACTTTTACAACCACTGTTTCAACGGATAAAAAAAGTATCTCATTTGCCAATGCAAACATGAATATCTCCTATACGTTGGAGGATGATGGTTATATGATGGCAATTAAAGCGGTTCCTGTTTCTGCAGACAAAGCTGCTTCTATTTCGATGGATTGGAGTGCACAATCTTTGTTAACAGAGCATGATTTAACCACTCAACAACAGTTTACTCAACTTTGTTCTAACACAGAAAAAGATGGAGTAGAAATTACTGATATTAAAGATAAGGAAACAAAAGATATTCAAGTTCCCATTAAATGGTTAGGCTTCAAACAACATTATTTTAATACCACATTGATTCCAGATGCGAAAATTATTTCTTTAGCAAAAATAACTACAGAATCTAAAGCTGATACCGCCGCAAAAACATTGTCAACAATGACTGCAAACATGACTGTTCAAAATGTGTCAAGCCTTGATTTTAGAATGTTTGTTGGGCCCAATGATTATCGATTATTAAAAACTTATAACAAAGATTTAGAGGAAATGATTCCTTTAAGTTATGGCATTTTTGGTTTTGTAAAATATATAAATAAGTGGATTATTTTACCAATCTTTTATGGCTTATCTAAATTCTTTTCAAGCTTTGGGATCGTCATTTTATTACTCACCTTTATCCTT
>CANGUS010000158.1 GCA_947457085.1 Bacteroidota bacterium | reverse complement strand
TTGTTTTTACAGAAGCCGTTTCTGAGTTAGCATCTCTGACATCTTCGATATGATGTGTGTTTAATTTTTTAGGTAAATTTAAATCCATTATATCAGCTTCTTGCGGCAATTGATTAATTTTATTGTTTAACCAATGTGAATTTTTTAAGTATTGCTTTGATGCACTATAAATAAATAAACAGTCTCCTCCTTTGATTCTGTCAATGATTTTGGGCGCTAAATTTGTTGGCAATGCTGGACAGCCATGACTTCTTCCTAAACGCTGATTTCCCTTAATAAAATCTTCGCTCACATAATCTGCACCGTGTATCACAATCGCCCTTTCATAAGCATTGTTATTGAATACACCATCCACTCCATTTAATTTTAAAGAATATCCATTGTTGCCTTCATAGGTTTCGGCAGTTGTATAAAAACCTAAACTCGATTGGTGAGAGTCATTGATATTTGAGAAATTAACCGCAAACTCTTCGCCTGTTCCCATACCGTGCGCCACCAAAGTATTAAAAAGTACTTTTTTTGATTTTACATCAATCACCCACATTCTTTTTTCATTACTTGACAGTGTAAAATCACAAATAGACAAAGTTGCTCCAAAAGAAATTTTACCTGCTTCAACCAGATTTAAATATCCATAAAACCCAGTTTCAAAAGCTTCAAATTTTAATTTATGATTTTTAGGAAATTTGATCCTGTCATATACATATTTTATGTAGCGATCGGTTTTGGAAACAAGTATGTTTTCACTCTCATTTTCCAATGCGATATTTACATTAGCATTGGCTAGGAATGAAAATATCATTCCTACCAGCAATAGAGCTATATGTAGTTTTTTTACCAAGCGTAATTTTTATATTTAGTAAATATAGGCCATAATTTAAAAACTAGACCTTATAAAAAAGTTAAAAAATGTTAAAAATCACTTTATATCGGTTAATCACTTAGATTTTAGTACCTTTTTTACAGATTCAATGATGGCATTTGCCGTCAAACCGTATTTTTCAAGTAACTGCATTGGGGTTCCACTTTCACCAAAACTATCTTTTACTGCCACATATTCTTGTGGACATGGACAATGAGTTGCAGCCACTTGTGCAATGCTATCTCCTAGTCCACCGTTTTGTTGGTGTTCTTCAGCACTAACAATACATTTCGTTTTTGTAATTGATTTTACAACTGCGTCTATGTCTAATGGTTTAATGGTGTGTATATTGATTAAATCGCAAGAGATTCCTTCTTTTTCTAATTGCTCCACTGCTTTCATTGCTTCCCAAACCATGTGTCCGCAAGCAAAAATACTAACATCGGTTCCCTCATGAATTACTTGTGCTTTACCTATTTCAAAAGGAACATCTAATGGAGTAAAATTGGGCCATTTGGGTCTACCAAAACGTAAATAAACAGGTCCATCATGCGAAGCGATAGCCATTGTAGCCGCTTTGGTTTGGTTAAAATCACAAGGAACAATAACCGTCATACCCGGTAACATTTTCATCATTCCAATATCTTCTAACACTTGATGGGTAGCACCATCTTCACCTAAGGTTAAACCTGCATGCGAAGCACAAATTTTTACATTTTTACCACTGTATGCAACACTTTGACGAATTTGGTCATATACCCTTGAAGTAGAGAAATTGGCAAACGTTGTTGTGTAAGGGATTTTACCTCCAATGGTCATTCCTGCTGCAATACCTATCATATTTGCTTCTGCAATGCCACATTGTACGAATCGATCTGGAAAATCTTTCATAAATGCATTTAACTTTAATGAGCCCGCTAAATCGGCTGTCAATGCAACTACATAGGGATTGGTTTTAGCAATTTCGTGAATACCTTCACCAAATCCACCTCTTGTTTCTTTTTCGTTTTGTACAGGAAAATCTTTAAGCATGCGCAAAAATAGTAAAAAGTAGTTAGTCACATGTACAAAGTCCAAAGATTTTTTAAGACTTTTATAAAAAATTAATTATTAAAAGTCAAGCTCCATTTCTATGTATTAAAACGCATGGCTTCGCATGAATAATATTGTAGAAAAAAATACTAATTTTGAAAAATGAAATATGCGGTAATTGTAGCTGGTGGTGTTGGAACAAGAATGAAAAGTTCGGTTCCTAAACAATTTTTACTTTTAAATGAAAAGCCCATTTTATATCATACTATCAAAGCTTTCCAAAAAAATATTTCAGACATAAAAATTATTTTGGTATTACCAGAAGCCTATTTATCTCAACAAGATTATTTACATACACTTTCAGATAATATACAAGACATATTACTTGTATCTGGTGGAGCAACCCGTTTTCAATCAGTAAAAAACGGATTAAATGCCATTCAAACAGATGGAATTGTTTTTATCCATGATGGTGTTAGACCATTTATCTCACAACATTTATTGGAAAATTGTTATCAAACCGCTTTAGAGAAAGGCAATGCTATCCCGTGTGTATTGATAAAAGACAGTTTACGTAAAATTCATTCGGATCAAAATGAGTATGCTAATCGAGAAGACTTCAGAGCTATTCAAACCCCTCAAACATTTCAAATCGCTCAAATAAAAAAAGCATTTGAACAACCTTATCAAACATTCTTTACAGATGAAGCATCTGTTTTGGAAAGCATGGGAGAAGAAATTAATTTAATTGATGGAATAGATGAAAATATAAAAATCACGAACCCATTTGATTTAAAAATAGCGGAGATTATTATCAATCAATCTTCCATTATTTAGATGAGATTCCTACAAATTTTAATGCTTTCGTATAAGATCCAAATAAAATAGAATCATTTGTTGCTTTTGAAAATTGAATTTGATTGGAGTTTACGGTTGCTCTAGATGAAAACAATCCCAATACATTTTCTCCCTTCATGTTGGTATAAAAAGGTTTAATTTGATCATAGGTAATTCCTCCTTGAGAAGAAGTGACGTCAATATAGGTTTTTAATTCTTGACCAGCAGCTGCTATCACTACATCTGGAGTATCCAAAAAACGAGTGATATTAGTCCCAGCTGGAGATATTTCTCCTTGTAAAGCTCGGTAAAAATCTTCTGCAGAAACGGTAATATTCATGGGTGAATTTTGATTAGGAATGCTTTTTACTAATGGAATCATTTTTACAACACTTGTAATTTTAACTGGATTATAAGCACTATTTTTTTCTTCATATCTAAAACGAAGATATAAATCGAAAATACTCACATTGTCTGGCGTGTTCCAAGTAAAATTGGTGAAACTCACGCCTACTTGTGCAAAATTCAATTTGTCGCTAGAAACTGGTCTCGAAAAAACAATTTTGGTATTATCTAATACATCTGTTTCTCCAAAAACAATTTTACCTGTATTTAAATTTTTTACTACCAGTTTATATTTTTTAGAAGGATCTAACAGCTCTTTAAATTTATATGCATAGTTAGGTGTATTCACAAAAACACCTGAGTCTTTGTAGTATCCTTCTAAATTTAAATCTACTTTTTTTAACAAGATAGAATCCACAACATTGAGTCCAGCATATTTATACATTTTCACTTCAATATTATTGAAATACAAAGAATCAACATTTTGCGCAATCAAAAGATTGCTATTTTTTTCATCATAAAATCCTTTGGTAATTTTCATATAATGTGCCGTATCGCTTCGAGACAACAATCCAAACACCACAGTATAATCTTTATAATCGGCACCTACCTTAAAATCTGTAGAGCATGCATTGGCTAATAGAACGATACTTAAAAGTGAAAATAAATAATTAATTGACTTTTTCATTAAAGCAAAAATACTATTTTTTACTTTAAAACGTAAAAGCATGTTTTGATATCGTATTTTTGCGACCTAAAGATAAAATAATGAGTCTTATACAAGAAATAAAAGTGCATGCTGCCAAGGTGTTGAATGAGATATACAAAGTTGAATTTCCAATTGAAAGCGTTCAAGTAAATGATACAAAACCAGAATTTGTGGGAGATTACACCATCGTCACTTTTCCATTTACCAAACAAACCAAACAAAAACCAGAAGAAGTAGCTGAACTATTAGGCGCTGCGTTGGTTGCAAAAAATACCATTTTTACTTCGTATAACGTTATCAAAGGATTTTTAAATTTAGAAATAAAAGATGCCTATTTCAATGATTTTTTAGAGGCTAATTATACCAATGCTACATTCGGACAATCTGCATCTAATGGTCAAAAAGTGATGATCGAATATTCATCACCCAACACCAATAAACCACTCCATTTTGGCCACTTACGAAATATTTTTCTAGGTTATTCGCTCGCCAATATTTTAAAAGAAACGGGATATGATGTAATTAAAGCCAATTTAATCAACGATCGAGGTATTCATATTTGCAAAAGCATGATTGCATGGGTGAAAGAAGGTAAGGGAGCAACGCCTGCTTCTACAGGTATCAAAGGAGATCATTTAGTAGGTGACTATTATGTTTTGTACAACAATTTATTTAAAAAAGAAGTAGCGCATTTAGTTGAGCAGGGAATAGAAAAAGAAGTTGCTGAAAAGCAAGCTCCCATTTTATTGGAAGCGCAAGAGTTGCTTCGAAAATGGGAAGCGAATGATGAAGAGACCATTCAATTGTGGAAGATGATGAATGCTTGGGTGTATGAAGGTTTTGATGTTACATTTAAAAAATTAGGAGTAGATTTTGATCAATTTTACTACGAAAGCAATACCTATTTATCTGGTAAAGAAGTGGCTTTAAAAGGTTTACAAAACAATATTTTATATCAAAAAGAGGATCAATCTGTTTGGATAGATTTAGAAGCTGATGGCTTGGATCAAAAATTACTTTTGCGTGGAGATGGGACTTCGGTTTATATGACACAGGATATTGGAACGGCCATCTTAAAATACAATGATTATCAAATGGATAAATCTGTGTATGTAATTGGTGATGAGCAAAATTATCATATGCAAGT
>CANGUS010000157.1 GCA_947457085.1 Bacteroidota bacterium | reverse complement strand
CCACTGCACAAGAGAACTTGAAAGAAGAAAAAAGACAAGTAGAAAAAACATTGGAAAAAACAGTTGAAACTGCCTCTATTTTGCACGCATCAGATTTTAAATTGGAAGCTATTAATAAAAAGAAAAATTTATTAGGAAAAGATAAAGAAGTAGAAACTGGCAAAGCAAATAAAGCGGATTTAATTAAATTTTCATTTGATTTAGACGATAATAGAGTGAGCGAAAGTGGTGAAAAAGTAATTTATATTTGTGTTTATAAACCAAATGGTAGTATTGCTGGAAATAACTCTAAATTTAAATTGAGTACTGGAGCTGAAAAGGGATACACTACTTCAAAAACTATTTCCTACAAACAAGGTGAAAAAGTAAACGATATTGTAACTCAGTGGACTCCTAATGAAGATTTTGATAAAGGAAATTATAAAGTAGAAGTTTATCATATGGGTTATAAAATAGGTAGTGAAAAAGTAACTTTAAAATAAACCTACCTGCGTTTTGGTAGGAATAAACAAAACAAAATAGTAAATGAACAATACAATATATATAGCTAACGACCATGCTGGCGTTGAACTTAAAGAAGCGGTAGTAAAACATTTAGAAGCGAATAATTATTCGGTTATAAATCTTGGGACTGATACCTTGGATAGTGTTGATTATCCTGACTTTGCACACCCTTTGGCAAAAGCTATAGAAGAACACAAATCGCAATTTGGCATTTTAATTTGCGGAAGTGCTAATGGGGTATGTATTACAGCCAATAAACACCAAAACGTTCGCGCGGCTCTTTGTTGGAAGAATGACATTGCTTCTTTAGCTCGTCAACACAATGATGCCAATGTGTTGGGTTTGCCTGCTCGATTTATTACTATTGAAGAAGGGATTGAAATGGTTGATACATTTTTAAATACAGCATTTGAAGGCGGTCGTCATCAAGGAAGAGTAGATAAAATTGCTTGTTAAGCTATTCTTTACTTATTAAAAAATAGATTTATATCAATAGGTTATGAAGCTTTTGATTTTTTTATTTGCATTAACCGTTGGGATCTCAGTAAATGCCCAACCAACCGCTACCAGTGTTGTTAGTGAAATTAATAAATTTAGGCTTACTCAAGGGGTAAAGGCTGCCAAGCTGGATCCTGATCAAGCCAAAGCTGCCCAGGCCCAAGCTGATTGGACTGTAACTACTGGTCTTTTTCAACACAGTCAAACCCGAGCCGCAAATGGTTTGCCCCTGCTCCCGGAACCTTGGGATCGTGGTAACTATTTTGGAGCGACTGTGGTTGCTGAAAACATTTATGGTGTTGCAAAGAGTTCAAGTGCGGCATATGTTGTTAAAGGTTGGATAGAATCACCGGGCCATCGTAAAAATCTGCTCTATCGGGTTGGCGACCAGCCAGAATTGGAGTGTAGAGTTGGGATTGGAATTGCTCAACTAAAGAGTGATCCAACCAAGATTATAGTCGTAATGGTAATTGGCGATAATGTCGATCGCAAAACTGGTCAAATTCGTCAGTAGTTTATTTGGTATTATTCAATCCATAATTGCACAATTAGATATTTATTTGAAGTTCCTATTCGTGCAGGATGAATTGTAGCATTTTTTGTTTTTTTATTTTAAATCAATTTCTAATTGTTTTGGTAAGCAAGCAAATGTTTTTCTGTGATAGGGAGTTAAACCAAATTGGCTTACTGCATTTCGATGTACAATGGTTGGATATCCTTTATTTGAAGACCATTTATATTGTGGAAATTTTTTATCTAACTTCATCATCAATTCATCTCGGTATGTTTTTGCTAATACACTCGCAGCAGCGATGGATGCATATTTTCCATCTCCTTTTATAATACAATGATGTTCAATGTTTTTATATTTTACAAAACGATTTCCATCAATCAATAAAGAATTAGGTATTGTTTGCAGTTTATCTAATGCCTGATGCATGGCTTTAAAGGATGCTTTTAAAATATTTATTTTATCAATTTCTTTGTGGTCAATAAAAGCAACACCAAATGCAATCGCTTCTTTTTCGATGATTGGTCTTAAATTTTCTCTGTCTTTTTCTGTCATCTTTTTAGAATCATTGAGTAGAGGATGATAAAAGTCATTCGGCAAAATAACAGCGGCAGCACAAACAGGTCCTGCAATGCATCCTCTACCTGCTTCATCACAACCAGCTTCTATTTTCTCAACATCTAAAAATGGCAATAGCATGTAGTTTTTCTCTATAAATTTAATTTCTCAAAAAAGAATAAAACAAAGATATGTCAAGTAAATTTGCAACGAAAATTATGGATAATAATAAAATTATTGGACGCTGGCTTTTATTAGGGGTCGCTATGTTGGTTGTACAAGTATTGTTGGGAGGAATTACCCGTTTGACAGGTTCGGGCCTTTCCATTACCGAATGGAAGCCATTATTGGGCGCTATTCCTCCGATGAATGATGTTGAATGGGATCAATTGTTTAAACTTTATCAGGAAAAAACTGGCCAATTTAAATACTTAAACAATGATTTTACATTAAGCGATTTTAAGTTCATCTTTTTTTGGGAATGGATGCATCGCGAATGGGCAAGATTAATTAGTGTGGTTTTTTTAATTCCATTTATTTATTTCATCTATAAAAAAATGATTACGAAAGAAATGATACCCAAATTAATTGGATTATTTATTTTGGGGGCGGCACAAGGGTTAATTGGTTGGATAATGGTGGCAAGTGGTTTGAATGACGAAAATTTATACGTGACCCACATCACACTAGCTGCTCATTTTACATCCGCCATGGTGCTTATTTGCTTTACCTATTGGTTTGCTTTGAGCTTATTAATTTCAAAAAATGACATAGTATACAATCAATCTATAAAAAAATGGACCATAGGCGTACTAATTGTTCTTTTTTTTCAATTGATCTATGGTGCTTTTATGGCTGGCCTAAAAGCAGCTACCGTTGCCCCAACGTGGCCTTCCATTAATGGAGATTATTTTCCATCAGCAATTTCATCTCAAAGCTGGATCAATCATCCAATTAACATACACTTTTTTCACAGAACCATTGCATATATATTAATTTTATTAATATGTTTTTGGTATGCAAAAGCATTGAAAATAAAGGATTCTATATTGTTTAATAAATATAAATGGGTCCCTTTAGGATTTGTAGTTGTACAAGTATTATTAGGAATTTTTACAGTTTTAGCTTCTACTCATTTAACTCGAAATGGCTTCGGTTTGTTTGAATATTTAGCCCAAGCACATCAATTAATCGCCATGTTTTTAGTATTAAGTTTTGTATGGGTATTGTCAATTTTTAAAAAAGCAAAGCCTAAATATTAACTTTAACCAACTAGTTTAATAAAAAGTATGTCTAGTAAATAAAATTTTTACTCTAATTACTGTATATTTATCATTCGTAACTATTAAAAAATACCACATGCGTCAATTTTATATATTTTTATTTTGCCTTTTATCAATTTCGTTGATTAAAAACAGTAAAGTAACAGCACAACCGGTTCCTCCTAACTGTCCTCCTTCATATGCTGCAGGATTTACAATTACTGGAGATTCGATTTCATTATGCCAAGATGGTGTTAATTTAACCGTTAATGGTAACTCAACGATTAACACTACCAGTTCTTATGCAGTCAATAATATTCCATATGCACCTTATCCTTGGGTAGGAGGTAATGCCATCTTAAACAATATTGACGATTGTTGGAGCGCACCGATTAATTTACCGTTTGCTTTTTGTTATTTCGGACAAAAATATACCAAAGTAGTTATTGGAGCCAATGGCCAGGTTAGTTTTGATGCTGTAGGTACACAACCTCCTTTAACTGGCGGCTCAAATGCATGGGCTTCTAATGGTCAAATCGCACCCAATCCAACACTTGCTTATAACAATTGTATTATGGCTCCTTACCATGACATTAACCCTGGAGTATCTTATCCTGGTAAAAGCATTACCTGGGATATATATGGCTCATACCCATGTCGTTATATGGTTATTTCTTGGGATAGTATTCCTATGTTTAATTGTACAACACAATTAGCATCTCAACAAGTGGTGTTGTTTGAATCTACTTACTTAATTGATATTAATATTAAAACAAAACCTGTTTGTGCTAACTGGAATGGTGGTGTGGCACATCAAGGAATTCAAAATGCAAATGGCACGGTTGCTTTTATGGTGCCCGGAAGAAATGGTACACAATGGACCGCTACAAATGACAGTTATCGATTTACACCCAATGGAGCAATATCAGGGAATTTTATTTATACTTGGATTGATGTAAATACGGGTGCAACGCTTGGTACAGGAGCTAACCTTACCTATTTTCCAACTGTTCCTACTAAAGTTACAGTTCTCTGTTCGGTAGTAACAGACTGTGATACCATTACTGCCTTTAATGGGGATACGGTAGATGTATTGGTTACTGGTGTTGTAAACGCAAACTTTACAACAAAAATAAATTTAGGTTGTGTAGATGATACTGTAACAGTTGCTAATTTTTCAACAAGTTCGATGACAGCTGCTAACATGCAATATTTTTGGGATTTTGGGGACGGAACCAACTCTACATTAAAAAATCCACCTCCACATGTTTATTTGAATCAAGGAGTTTATCTCATTAGGTTGGTTGTTTCTGATAATGGTTGTAAAGATACGATGATTCAAACTGTTGATTTGAATCATCCAATTAATGCTTCCTATTTTGCAAGTAGTGGAGCAAGTATAGATGCTGCTTGTTTAGGCGATAGTATATTTTTTGATGCGTCCCCTTCCGTACCAGCAGGAGGGTTTTTAAATTACTTTTGGAATTTTGGGGATGGTAATAGTATTAACAAGGGGACATTTTCAAACGTAAATTATCTTTATCAAAATTCAGGTAATTTTTTATCTCAATTAATCGTTACAGATTCTCTTGGTTGTAAAGACACAATGTCAAAAAATATTT
>CANGUS010000156.1 GCA_947457085.1 Bacteroidota bacterium | reverse complement strand
TTATTTTTTATATTGACAATATCATATCCATTTGATATCGATTGTATGTTTTTATTTTTTAAAATGCTTTTTAATTGAAGGCAACTGGTTTGAGAATTGCATAGTATTTTATCTGCATGATTCAATATCAATTTATAAATAAAAAAAGGAATTTTAAACCCTTTATACTCTTTATAAAAACCAATTGGACTTGTTCTAATGCAGACTATGAAATTACATTTAAATAATAGTTTACTTAAAAATCCAAGTATATATGAAAATTGTAAAAAACAAAACAAATTCGTATTTCTATCTAACCCTATTTTTTTCAATATAAAAGGAAAAGTAAAAAGGGTTTTAATTTTAGTAAAGCTAGAATTAGGTTTGGGTGATAAATAACAAATTTTATGATTTGGTACAGAATAATTGACGATAGGTTCTACAAGTATTATTTTATCTATGTCATTTAATTTACTTATTAAACTCACTTGTCTTTCGGCACCACCACCACCTAAAGAATTTATCAGAATAAAATTCTTTTTTTTTATTTCATCCATTTATCAAACCACATTTGAAACATCAACAAATACCAAATTTTTTCAGCTCTTTCTTTTTTACCATTATAAAAAGCATGGATTATTTTTTTTACTTCAACAACATCAAAAACACCTTGTTTTTTTAAATACGTTTCATCAAAAAACGCATCTACTAAATGTTTTAAATCTTTGCTCAACCATTGTTCAACAGGAATTCCAAAACCCATTTTAGGTCTATCCATCATTTCTTTAGGGACATATTGATGGGTGATTTCACGAAGTATGTGTTTTTTTATACCATCGTTATATTTATATGTTAACGGTAATTGTGCAGCCCATTCTATCACTCGATGATCTAAAAAAGGTTCTCTACCTTCTAAGCTGTGGGTCATAGTTGCCCTGTCCACTTTTTGCAAAATGTCATCTACTAAATAGGTTTGATAGTCAATAGCCATTATATAACTCAAAGTAGAATATCTATCTTCATTTAACTCTTTACTGTCAAATGCCGTAACCAATTTAGTGGTTTTGGATACCAATAGTTTATCAATATCTTCTGACAAAAATTGTTTGCTTAATACTTGATTCATATTGGTATCATCAGCCTGACGTAAAAATTGTTTTACTTTTTCATAACGGCTATGAAACAAATATTTATTTTTTAAAATCGGAATAGCATCAGCATCAATCCTATTCATAACACTTGCCATAGTTTTACGTATAGGAGATGGAATGGATTTTATTTTTTTTCCAAATTTCATGATATAATCATAGCGATTATATCCTGCAAAAACTTCATCTCCTGCATCTGCGCTTAATGCCACAGTAACTTTTTCTCTAGCAATTTTGCTTACTAAAGTAGTAGGTATAGCACTGCTATCAGCAAACGGCTCGTCATAATAAAAAGGTAAATTAGGAACAATGTCTAAAGCCTCTTTTTCAGTACAATAATATTCAGTATGGTCGGTACCTAAATGTTTTGCTACCTCTTTTGCATATTCTGCTTCATTTAACTTTTCGTCTTTAAAGCCTATCGTAAATGTTTTAATTTTATCAGTACTGTCTTTTTGTAACAAAGCTGTAACCAGGGTGCTATCATATCCACCACTTAAAAAAACACCTATAGGGACATCTGCTACCATCCTGTAATCACATGCACTTTTTAATATTTTTTCGGTTTCTTGTTTTGCCTCAACAAAATCAATTTTCAATACCGGTTTATTATAAGCGTCATAGACATTCCAGAATTGCTTTTTTACAATTTCTTTTGTGTTTAAATTTAGATGTAATAAATAGCCAGGATTTAATTTATAAGTATGTTGGTATATGCAATGTGGGTTTGGTACATAGCCGTATTGAAGATAACTTCCCACGGCATTCATATTTAATTCTTTTTTAAAATGAGGATGTTCAACAATCGCTTTAAGTTCTGAAGCAAAAAGAAGCAAATCATTATACCAATAATAAAACAATGGTTTTATACCCGCTCTATCACGAATAAAATGGATTTCATTTTTTTCACTATCGTATATTACAATGGCAAACATGCCAATAAATTGATGAATACAATCTAAACCCCAAACTTCATAAGCATGTAAAATAACTTCTGTGTCAGAATGGCTATGAAAGGTATGTCCTTTTTCAATAAGTCGGTTTCTGATTTCGTTGTAATTGTATATTTCACCATTAAAAACAATATGAAATTGTTTATATTCCATTGGTTGGCTGCCTCCTGCCGATAAATCAATTATACTTAATCTTCTATGTCCAAATCCTATGGTAGCATTTGGCGTATTATACATTTTCAAACCATCTCCATCTGGCCCTCGATGATACAAGGTATCATTCATTTTTTTTAAAACAGAAAGGTCTGTTTTGTTTGTAAAATCTATAAAGCCTGAAATACCACACATAAGGTACAAATATAATTAGAAACTATTATTTAATAAGATAGTTTGTTTTCAGTATCTTTTTCAAATTGTTCTCGTAATGGAAATAATATTTTTTTACAAGCAAACTTAGATTGAAATTCAAATTTTCCAGTATCATGAAATATATAACCCTATCTCCATAATCTCAATGAATAATTTTTTAAATTCATTTTGCAATTTTTAAAAAAATAATTTTTTCATCATTCTATTTTCTGTTAAAAAAAGAACAATTCAATTATTTATTCTCATTGAGTCAATCGATAAACTTCATTTCCTCCACAATTTTTCTATCATTACTCAAACGTGGCACTTTGTTTTGTCCGCCCAATTTACCTATACTTTTCATATAATTGATAAATGCATTTTTAGGCAATGATCGAATAACCAGTGGTTGTAAAATATTCCCTTTAATTAAATCGTTGTAATAAATATTTTTCTCCCGAAGGGCATTGTCTACTTCTAATGAAAAAGACGACATATCATTGGGTTTGTTTTCAAATTCAACAAACCACTCATGGTAGCTTTTCCCTTCATTTTGAGCAATATTTGGTGCAACGGTGAATTCTGTTATATGAATATTGTATTTTTTTGCTACAGATAATAAAGCATGCTCTACTTCTTCTGCAATAACATGTTCGCCAAATGCTGAAATAAAATGTTTTATTCTGCCGGTAACAACTATTTTATAAGGTGCTAATGAAACAAATTTTACAGTATCTCCAATATTATATCCCCACAAACCGGCATTGTTATTAATAATTAAAGCATAATTTTTATTTAAAACCACATCTTGTAAAGACAATCGAGTGGGGCTTTCATTGAATATTTCTTCTGAAGGTATAAATTCAAAATAAATTCCACTGTTTGTATTTAATAGTAAACCTTCTTCGTTTTGTGAATCTTGGTAAGCAAAAAAACCTTCACTGGCAGGAAACGTTTCTAAGGTATGAATTGTTCCTCCTATGCTTTCTAATAATTTCGCTTTATAGGGTTGAAAATTAACACCTCCGTGTGCTAAAACAGAAAAATTGGGAAACAACTCTTTCATTTTTTTACCTGTTTTTTCTTGTAATCTATCAAAATACATTTGCACCCAAGGTGGAATTCCACTGATTAATGTCATGTTTTGATGAATAGTTTCTTCTACAATTTTGTCTAACTTCTCTTCCCATTCTTCAATACAATTGGTTGTATAAGTTGGCAGCTGATTGCTACGCAAGTATTGTGGCACATGATGATTCACGATGCCACTCAATCGTCCAGTAGGGATGCCTCCTTTTCGCTCGAGTGTGGGGGCACCAGAAAGAAAAATCATTTTACCATCTGCAAATTGTGTATTTCCTGTCTCATGCATATAATTTAGTAGCATGTTTCGAGCAGTATCAATATGATTGCTTATTGATTGTTTAGAAATCGGAATGTATTTTACGCCACTGGTTGTACCGCTGGTTTTGGCAAAATAAATGGGTTTCCCTTTCCATAAAATGTTTTGTTTACCCTCTTTAATTTTTTCTATATAAGGCTTAAAAAGTTCATAATCTCTAATAGGTACCGCTTGTTTAAACTCTTCATGAGCGTTAATTTGATTAAAATGATGTTCTTTTCCAAACTCAGTAACTTGCGCTTGAGAAATCAAAGAAAGAAATATTTTCTGTTGATCCTCTAATGCATTGAATTTTTGTTTTTCAATTGATTTTGCTACATATGAAGCTAACGGTTTTGCTAAAACTGATTTTATTCCCATTTATGCAAAAGTAAATATTTTGGTGAAGATTCATTATATACAGTGATGCTTAATAAATTAAATACTACAGCATATCACAAACTAATTTTACTCTACAGAGTGCTATATTATGGTTTTACATTACATTCGATATAATTTCTACAGTTATAAATTCATTTGATAGCAATAAAATCAGGAATTATGCTTGTTTTTTAGTTGATTTTTGTCTTTTTAAAACTTTTTTATCCTTTTTTTAAATTTATTTATTTATAATATGAAAACGTTAAATGAGTTGTAATTATTGATAACATTGAGTTATAGCTAAATCTTGAACACAAAATACAAATTCAATACAATTAATAAAATATTATTAACATCTATCATTGATTTGGTGGAAAAGAATTTTTACTTATCTTTGCACTCCAAAAAAAAATTAGGATATGTTCGCAATAGTAGAATTCGCTGGTCAACAATTTAAAGTAAAACAAGATGACAAAATATTTGTTCATCGTTTAGCAGGTAATGTTGGAGAAGCAGTAGAAGCAAAAATATTAATGACATCAAACGAAGGTTCTATTACTATGAATGTAGGAACTGCTAAAGCTGAAATTTTAGATCACCTACAAGGCGACAAAGTAATTACTTTTCACAAAAAACGTAGAAAAGGATACACGAAAAAAATTGGACATCGTGATGCATTAACTCAAGTAAAAATTACTTCATTGTAATATAATAACTAAATAAATTTTATACAACAAAAAAATAAATTGTCATGGCACATAAAAAAGGT
>CANGUS010000155.1 GCA_947457085.1 Bacteroidota bacterium | reverse complement strand
GCATAAATACGAATTGCTCGTTTTTAAAAATCTTAATTATTTTATGAAAAGAGATTTTGGATAATAATTAGGAAAATAATCTAATTAAAATAATTGAACACCAAAATCAGTTGCTCTAAGGCATTACAAATGTAAGTCAAATAGATGAAAAAATGAGTTTTTGTATTTAAATTTTATCTGACAAAAACATAGTAAATAGTGCGCTATTCAAGAACTTGTATTGTTTTAAAAATGGGTGCATTGTTGCCCATTACAAATTTACCTAAATAGATGCCAGGTGTTTGAGTAATTTGAATTGGGTTACTATTTTCGAATGGGGTGTTTTGAACCAATTGGCCATTTAAATTGTATAGATAAAATGAACCTTTAGGTGCATTGTGATGAATATAAAAATAAGCGTGGATTGGGTTCGGATAAATGTCGATTGTTTTGGAAGAATAATGAGTGGTCGTTAAAGGTACATTATAGATTTGTCCAGCATTTGAACCCCAAATATAACTGGCTAAATCTGGCAAATCTATAAATGGATTTCGATTCATTTGCCATGTATAAATATAATTATTTCTGTTCATTTCAAAATCATCTCTTGGGTCAATAGTATTCCAAAGCAATAATGAGTCTAAATCACCTAATTGATAGGTAGTGGTGTCATTCGGATTGCCTGCAACAACGTCTAAGCCATTGTAACGAACACACATATAAAATACAGCTCTTGCAACGTCTCCTTTCCAGCTGCCAAGGTTACCTATTGGGCCATTATAATCTTGTCCATAATCTTTATTGTTTCGCGTGCTGTTTTCAATTGCATCTTCTGCACGAATATGATGAGCATCGGCATGGCCGGCCATTAAATCATTCGCATTGGTGGGTAGGTATACATTAATCCCATCAGGAATATCAGATGTTCCATTGCTGTAACCTCCTCGAGATTGAGGATAGATATGTTCTCGATTCCATTTTCCTGTTCCGATACCGGTTGTTTGAAAATCATATTTTGCACGGGGTGTTTCAACATACATTAAACATACTTGATTGCCATTTTTAGGATTATGGTCGGCTTCTTTTAAAATCTCAATCACATCTCCATAATTATGTGCTCTCACAACGGTAGAATCGGCAATAATATTTTGCAGTGCTTGTTTTAAAGCACTTCCAGACAATCCATTAATTGAATTATAGTAACCAATTGGGGCCGTGCTTGCTACTATTCCATAGGTAGGTTGCGTGGGTGGTCCCCAAGGATCAACGGTATAATCGTTGTCAATAATTCTGATCTCCACATTGTCATTTAGCTTATTAAAACTAGTAGGAATAGTGCCTATTTTTATTTTTGCAGTTTCGTCACCTTCATTATTGGTATCATCAACGGTGGTTATAATCGTTGACCAAGTATTTGAGCCTGAAGGAATTGAAACATTTACTGATCCTGTATAATCGGCTAAATTAAAATTCCCATTACTTAATGAAATATTAAAATTGAGTCCATTGGTTACAGGTGTTTGAGTGGTAACGGTAATGTGAATGGTATCTCCCTCGGTTCTATTTGCATTGGATGCAACAATTGAAATTCCGTTAAATTGAAAACCAGAGCCATCATTCATAGCTCCTGGTGTTGGTAGTTTTACTTCAAAACTGCCATCATTTTTTCGTTGAATTGATTCTGTTTGTTGAGCATTATTTTCATTTTCGTTCATTTGTACTTGGGGAGCAGTTATTCCTAAGAGAGCCATTAATGCAGTTGCATCAGGGTCATTGGTATCATAAGCAAGTGCATGAATTAAGTTCGTGGTGGTAGCCAACGTACCATCAGGAAATGCAGTTGCAGGAGCTTGATAAATCGCGATGGCATCTTCCCCATTTTGAATGATATTGTCAGGAAAAATTTTATCTGGAACAGGAGAAACATTGTTATTTCCTAGAGTTGCAATTCCGTTGATATCGGTTGTTATATTACTTAAATCAATTGTATAATAACTTAAATTGGCCGTACTGGAAGCAGGATTTCCATTAAAAAAAACTAAAATATACCCATTCAATGAAGTGTATGGAGCCAATGATCTTATTTCTACAAATTCTTTGTTGTCAATTCCTGGAGTATCAGCATCTAACTCATTGATGAAAATTTGAGCACCAAGCAATTGCGAACAAAAAAATAATGTGCAAAAAGCGGCTGTTTTAAAATACAATGAGCAATTCATATATATCATTTTATGGGTAAAGATAGATCATTCGTAAAAAGGACAGAAATAAACTAGAAAAGATGAACTATAAAATGAAAGAAGTAAGAATATACTATGCTTCGAATAAAAACAGCAATTAAACACCACTTAAGAAGTTGTTTAGGATGAACTCCAAAACTATAACCAATTCCGATAGAAGCTGGAGCGCCAATGATAAGTGTTCCTACAAATCCTATTCCAATAACCCCATATAGATCCCACAATTTCCGCATTAATTGGTCTTTACTTGAGTTTTCTCTAGGGGGTTTTGGTTTTTTATATTTTGCTACAAATTGTTTTATTTTTTCACCTAAAAAGGCAGCTATAAAAACACCTGTAAAACCGCCTACTAACGTTGTAATACATATAATATTTGGCGATAGTTTAAATGCTAAACCGCTAGCAATAGCAGCATAAATTTCGAATGTTGACAAAAAAGCCACCCATAATATTTTGTAAATCATGTATGATACTTAACGTAATTTGTTCGAATATAGGAAAGTAAATTCAACATGAATATTTTATTATCTGATAGGCTATGATTTGTATCAATTGTTGTTAACCAATCAAATGAAATACTTCTCCAATAGATTCATATTTTACATTGCTATGAACAAATGAATATTGAATTCATACAAGAGGATTAGTGCTCATATTATGATTTATTTTTGAACCGTAACCCAAGTGTTTTTGAGGGTATGTTTTTGTACTAAATCATAAAATGTTTTTGCATTTTCAGGATGAAGCCGAATACATCC
The DNA here is from genome assembly GCA_947457085.1 of Bacteroidota bacterium. Classification (GTDB taxonomy): domain Bacteria; phylum Bacteroidota; class Bacteroidia; order Chitinophagales; family Chitinophagaceae; genus OLB11. The sequence goes on along the minus strand of CANGUS010000155.1, from coordinate 2,174 downwards.
ATGTGAACCTGTTCTTCCCAATAATGAAAAATTACCAGGAGTGGTTCCATGAATTGCATAGCCTCCTTTTATAAATACAGCATAGGGCATATTCCCTAATCCCATATAGTTTCCACCAGGAAATTTTTGGGATGTATATTTTAAATACATCGGCCCACTGGGACTTCGATTCATACAAGGGGTTTTGTGGGTTTTATTTCCTGTAGTTACTTTATAAATAGCTTTTAAAATTCCATTTTCGTATAAATACATGCGTTGATGAGATAAAATGATATTCGCCCAAAGGGGACTATTTATTTGAGTATGATTCACTTTCAATACACCATTTTCTTTTATCGTATCTGTTTTAGCAAAAGGACTAACATAAATAGGTTGATTTTTAGGCATCGTTTTTTTAACAATAAAATTGTTTTTATGAAAGATAAAAAAAACAAAAAGTAGTAGCGTGTACTTCATTTTATTGGAAAAAATTTTTGACAAATAATTGTTGTTCAATCTCAGTCATTTTATCTGCTGGTAAAACAGTTATTTTGATTTTATCAAAGAGATGGTTTGTTTTTAGAAGATTGTGTAATTCTTGTTTTGCACTTGTAGGGCCAAACAAAATCACATCCGAATATTTTAAAATAATTTCACCTAATTTCTTATAGTAACGATTTTGTTCATCTTTTTCTTTGTGTAGCATCGTCACTTCACTTTTTCTCATGTCACCTTCTCTTATTTGATGCGTAAATTCAAAAATGAATTTTTCAGTTTTTAAAAAATCAGTTGAATAGTCTGTAATGTAGGCTTCTGAATGATCCATCCATATGCCCAATTTTTGGTTAATTGTCATTTTTATTTTTTTAGTGTTGATTATGTAAACTCTTTATTGTTTAACTTTAAATAGTAATAGGTTGTTTCTTTAAACATACTAAAATGAATGTAGGTGTTTCATCTCATTGATTCGTTGCTTGATGAACCTATTTCAAAGATAGTTAATAATTGATTTTAAATTTCCTAAAAAAGTTTGTATTACAGATTTAATTCAATGTGTGCTGCAAAAAACATCAATCCTTTTCAATAAAAAACGTCTCCATGTATATTGAAGACGTTTTTTGGAAACTACCCTATAAAATATATATAGAATGTAGGAAGGTGTGAATCCATTTGAATCATTGGAAACCTATTCGATTTTTTTTAAAGAAAGAACTATGCGTTTTTTCTTACATATTTTGTCAAAATAATAATTGCCTGCCCATCAATTCTGCCTTCAATTTGATCTGTATTATCAGCAACTAATTTAATGTTGTGCACTACAGTGCCTAATCGCGCATTCACAGTGGAGCCTTTCACGTCTAATGATTTTATTAAAACAATATTATCACCTGCTTTTAAAATAGCGCCATTGCAATCCCTGTGTAAATCTACTTCAGCTGAATTAACATCATCCCCCGACGCTTTTGCCCAAGTTAATTGCTCGTCATCTAAAAACATCATGTCTAAAGCATCCATGGCCCAGCTTTCGTTTTTCAAACGATTTAACATTCTCCAAGATACTACTTGCACTCCAGGCACTTCACTCCACATCGATTCGTTTAAACAACTCCAATGGGCGCTTTCCAATTCTTCTTTTTTGTCTAATTGCAATTGACACTTAGTACAAACATGTATCATTTCTTCAATTCGCTTTTGTGGATTGGGTGGTATTTCATATACTTTTAAATTGTTGGTTGAAGAACAAAGCTCACATTGATTGCCGCTTCTTTCCACAAGTTGTTTTTCTAAACTCATTCTTTTTTTATTAGTGTGCGAATCTAATAATTTTTAACACCAAAACAATTTTTCCATTTGGTAAGCGATTGAATTTTAGATACTTTTGGAAAACATTTTCAAGAAAAACAATGAAAAAAACAGCATTTTTATTAATCGCAATAGGCTTATTTCAAATTACTGCTTGTAATAATGAAGAAACTACACAACAAACAACCACAACGGATACCCCTGCAAAAACTGTAGTGAATGCCCCTGCTTTTGATGCAGAAAATGCCTATGAATTAATTGAAAAACAAGTTGCATTTGGTCCCAGAGTACCAGGCACATCGGCTCAAACAAAATGTGCTGCTTGGATAGAATCTGAAATTAAAAAATATGTGGACACGGTTTATATTCAAAAAACGACCGTGTTGCAACCT
>CANGUS010000154.1 GCA_947457085.1 Bacteroidota bacterium | reverse complement strand
GCTTGCATTAAATGGGTAACGCTGTGGTGACGAGTTATTTTTCTTCTTCGTGAAGCATCAATTTTTGCAACCACATTCCCACTTAAATCTTCTGGTAACTCATCTACATAATGAATAATTAAATCATTTTCTTTCTTCGTATCTGTAACAAGCAGTTCGTGATTGTTTATTTGTAATTTACCTGTATCCCCCACTTGTCCGCCACTTTCAGCATAAAAAGGAGTTTCTGCTAATACGATTTGATATTGTGTTTTGCCTTTGGCAGAAACTTTTCGATATTTAATAATTTGTGTTATAGTTTCTGTTTTGGTATAGGCACTTGATATACATTTTGCATTGGCATCCAATTCTATCCAGTCATCTGTATCAATTACAGCAGCTTTACGGCTTCTGTCTTTTTGTTTTTGAAGTTCTACGTTAAAACCATCAACATCCACACTAAAGCCTTTTTCAGAGGCAATTAATTGGGTTAAGTCTAAAGGAAAACCAAATGTATCGGATAGTTCAAATGCATCCACACCATTAATACTTTTTGTCTTTGAACTTTCGTTATTAAATACATCATCTAACTTTTTTAATCCACTTTCTAAGGTTCTTAAAAATCCATTTTCTTCTTCTAAAATTACTTTTTTAACAAACTCTTCTTGTTTTTTAAGTTCAGGAAAAACATTGGCAAATTGATTCGCAATTAAAGGTACTAACTGATGCAATAAAGGTTGTTTGTAATTTAAAAAAGAAAAATAATAGCGCACTGCTCTACGTAAAATTCTTCGTATTACATAACCTGCACCATTGCTAGCAGGCAATTGCCCATCAGCAATCGTAAAAGATATGGCACGAATATGATCAGCTAAAACACGAAAAGCAATTGCTTGTTTGCTATCGCTAAAATCATATTTTAAACCTGTTATTGTTTCTGTCAATTCAATCGTAGGTGTAAAAACATCCGTGTCGTAATTGGACGTTTTACCTTGAATTACTCGAACTAATCGTTCAAACCCCATCCCTGTATCAACATGACGTGCAGGTAATTCTTCTAATGAACCATCTTTTTTTCTGTTATATTGGATGAATACATTGTTCCATATTTCAATTACTTGAGGATGGTCAGCATTTACTAGTTTGTGTCCAGGTATTAACGCACGTTCAGCATCAGGGCGCATATCTACATGAATTTCACTGCAAGGCCCGCAAGGACCTGTATCGCCCATTTCCCAAAAATTATCTTTCTTATTACCGTATACTATATGATCTTTGTCTTCAATTAATTTGTTCCATTCTTCTAAAGCTATTTTAGAAGCTGGAATGCCTTCTTTTTCATCACCTTCAAAAACAGAAACATATAATCTATCTTTATCTAATTTATATATTTCAGTTAATAATTCCCAACTCCAAGCGATGGCTTCTGCTTTGAAATAATCTCCAAAACTCCAATTTCCCAACATTTCAAACATAGTATGGTGGTAAGTATCTACTCCTACTTCTTCCAAATCATTGTGTTTGCCACTTACCCGTAAACATTTTTGTGTATCGGCAATACGAGTTGCAATGGGCGTCTCATTTCCTAAAAAATAATCTTTAAACTGATTCATACCCGCATTGGTAAACATCAAAGTAGGATCGTTTTTTACAACTATCGGTGCGCTGGGTACTATGGTATGTTGCTTGCTTTTAAAAAAATCTAAAAACTGTTGGCGTATTTCTGATGAAGTCATAATTCTAAATTGAAAATTTGATGATGCGAAAATTTGATAGTGAACTTCAAAAATCTCAACTTCAAATTATTTTAAATGTATAATTTTGTGTTGCAAAAGTAAGGATACTCTTTGTATTCAGAAAATATCCTTTGAATAGAATAAAATTATAATTCAATATAAACTTTTGATTTTTTATATCCTTGTTAGCTGTATTGAAAATTAGTATTGCTCATATACATTTTTTGCTATTAATTTCATATTGGATGCTAAAGTCAATGGTTTCAGGACTTTTAGTTTATCACCAAAACTTAATAACAAAGCCATTAATTCATAATTAATAACTAGCTCTACTGAAATAGTAAAGTTTGTTTTTGTATCTTTTATTATTTTTTGAGAGTGATGAATGGGTTGTGATTTTAAATAATTTGCTTGAGCTGGATCAAATTGCAATACTAATTTTTCTGGTTTTGTTGTGGGTAAAGAAATCCCTATGGCAGATTTAAAATAACTTTCTTTATCTATTATTTCTTCTTGAAATTGTTGATTCATTTTTATTACATCATTCATTCTATCAAATGAAAATGTTAAAAATTTTGTTTCTTTTGTTGGGTGAATATCCTTCCCTATTAAATACATTCTGCTATTGTATTCTTTGATAAAATATGGATGAACTGTATGTTTTTTTGCTTCTTTTTTTGTGAATGGTTGGTACAAAAATTTAATAACATGTTTTTGTCTGATGGCATCTACAATATCGGACATATATTCAATACCTTGATAACGCTTAGGCCTATCTAAAATTAAAATACTACTTTGTTGAGCTTGCTCTCTACTCATTTTTACAGAACTTGCAATTTTATTGATCGCATCTTCAAACATTTTAATAGCAGGAATTTCTTTAAACTGTTCTAAAATTCCAATTGCAATTTCAAGACCTTGCAATTCTTCTTCCGATACAGGAATTTTGTTGATAGAATAATTTTCTTCTGTATATACATATCCTTTTTTATAATTGTCATATTCAATGGGTGCTAAAAAACCTAATGACTCATCATATCGCATTGCGTAAATATCTTTCTGAATACTAGATACAGAAACTCTTTCACCTAATTTTTCAGAAACAAAATCTACCAAATCTAATAAAGTGGGCACGTTTTTTTGTTTCATATTCATACGAATATCTATTAATCGATACCTTGCAGAAGCGTTTTTATTTTTCATACTATGTAAATATAAAAAATTATTTTTAACTACGTAATCTCTTTACGTAGTTGCGTGCAAATATTTGTATTAAAATATAAATAAATGAAAAACGCATTCACAAGAACAATATATAAAATAGACGCTTTTAGCACCTCAAAAATAATATTTGATGAAAGTGATTTAGTTAGTTTAAACGTTAAGTGCAGGATAGATAATATTTTTTCTGAAACAACTTTGCTTTTTCCTTTTTCAAAATTTAATGATTTACTTCGCTTCAGTGGGACTGTTGGCGAAAAACTACAGTTGAAAGTAAGTGACAAGCTATTAAGTAATGGAGAACAACCTTATATCATTGATTTAATAAACGACAATATAATTTTTACGAATTGTTCTTTAGAATTAGTTCATTTACAGGATGGAGATTCTACATACTTTTGTGTAGAAGAAATAACGCCTCTTTCATTTTTAGAGCAAACTAAAAATTTACGAACTAATATGAGGGATTTCCATTCAGTAGAATTAAAAAACACCTTTCAACAAAATCTTATCTTAGTAGAATTTGCTCAAATGTATATTTATTATAAAGGGTTGATTGAATTAAATATTTCAGAAAACGCTGCAAGAGAAAAAGCAGGTTTGCAAAACGATAAATTATTTAAAATGGCTTACTGTGCTGCACTGCCTCAAAACTCTAAGGCTTTTAATCCATCAAGACTTATTTGATTATTTTCTTTTTGATATTCAATGAGCCCGTCTTCACCTTTTCTATCAAACCATTTATCCAATACATCACGATCTTGTTTAAAATCATATAATGGAACCGAATAGCCACATGAATCGGATACGCGAGTTAAATGTATTTTGATATAAGCTCGAACGCCCGCCCGTGGCGTAAATAATGGTTGAATGGTTGAGAATTCTTGTTCGTTTTTTGTAATAATTTCCCCTTCTCCATAAAGTCTAACTATTAATGGAGGTCCATCAAAAGCACAAAACATGATTACAATGCGTTTATTTTCATTTACATGTGCAATTGTTTCTGCTCCACTGCCTGTTAAGTCTTCGTAAACGACCGTTTTATCATCAATGATTCTAAATGAATCTAGTCCTTTGGGTGAACAATTAATGTGTCCTGTAGCAGATAATGGAGCTGTAGAAACAAAAAATATTTTTTGTTTTTTTATCCATTTTTGAAGCTTTGCAGAAATTGAATTTTCAAATTTTCCCATAATCAATATTATAAAAAAAGCAATTCAAAAAGAATTGCTTTTAAAACGTGTTATAAAAATTTTACAGACCAGTAATACAGATTCCTAATTGAAATGGTTTTATGTTTTCCGGTCCTGAAGCGATTTTAAATAAATTATTAATTGCGTATTGGCCATATATAAAAAAATTCCCGTAACCAATTCTTGCAGTTGCTGCATATCGATAAGATTCTACATATCTTCTAGTACTCACTTTTTCTACAACGGGCTTGTTGCTAATTGTTTGTTTACTTTTTGTATGTGCTGCTATTACTGCGCCTACTTTTAATCCAATAGCTGCTTTAAATCCTGTATTTTTATTTTCTTTATTTTCAAAATAGCGCAATTCAAAAGGAGCTTCTAAATAGGTAGTAGCATATTTGTATTTTTTATAATCAGCAGATTCTGATTTAAACTGAATTGCAGATACTGTATCATTTAATACGATTTCTTGATTTTTTAAAAATATATGGCTAGTAGCTACTCCGATACCGGCGGAAAAACTAAAATTTGATTTTTGAATTGGAAACTCATTACACAAATAAACATTTGCAGCACGGCCTAAACCACCAATTTTAATACTATCAGGAATATTTGTCCAATTTTCATAACCTAATTGAATCATCACATAATCTTTAGAAGGCTTAGAAAAAGAGGATTTTTTATTCGTGCTAGAGTTTGTTTGAGCTTCTACACCTATAGCGATCATCAAAGCAGCAATTAAGACAATATATTTATTCATAATTAATAATAAAGTACAAATATATTCAATCATGTTTATAAGTAAGCGTTAAAATAATTAAAATGCACTTATGTAGTATCATAGCCTTTCATCATTTTAATTAATGTGATAGAAAATGCTGAATTATATTTGTAAGGTGCAAAAAATTTCAAAATATTTAGCTTTTAAACTTACAGGATGGACAGCATTAACTTTCTTTAATATTTACATTGATTTTTTGACCAGAGAAATTAATATTTCAATGATCATCATTAATTAACTTTTTAGT
>CANGUS010000153.1 GCA_947457085.1 Bacteroidota bacterium | reverse complement strand
CACTAGTTTTGTAAAATAAATATTAGGATCATCTAATTGAAGGTTGACATAAGCAGATGGCTCAGTTCCTTGACCTGGCTGGTCTTTATAAAGACTTGTTGAGTAAGTAGTACCATTAATAGCTTTTATTGTTGAGCCACCTAGTAAGTCTATAACAGTTTGTGCATTAAAAGTACCCAACAATATTTCATTACCTCCACAGGTACCATAAATAGTTACATTATTTGGTACATTCCCCGCAGACCACCAAAACCCTACATACCTTGAAGGATTATTCAGTGTAATACTCACGCTGCCGTTTGATGAAATAGATAAATACTTAGTTCCCGTTCCACCCCAAACATCAGAATTATTTACATTAGCCGCTCCTGCTGTTAAAGTGTAAGTACCTACTGCAAAACTTCCGCTAGAACCTATTGACCCTGTGGTGATGTTGTTAAAAGATTCTGTTAAAGAACCTGCATTTCCCTGTAAAGCAGAAACATAAACATCAGGCGCAGATAGTTTCAGTTGAACACTTAAAGAAGCGTCTGCACAACTCAATACAGAAGCTGTTACAGCTGTTCTACTAGTGCTTACGCAACCAGAAACAATATTTCTAGTTTCTGCATAATAGGTAGTTGTTTGACTGATAGAAGGTGTAGTGTAAGTAGTTGTGCCTGAAGCTAAGGCAGTTCCTCCTGTAGGTGCAGCATACCAATCCACGGTATTACCACTGGACACAGTTGCCGACAAGGCTACAGTTCCAGTACCGTATCTTGTACCGTTAGTGCCTGTTGGTAAATTATAAATTGTATTTCCAGAAAGGGTAATTGCTCTAGTTGTAGCGCCTGTAGAAGTTGCAAAAGCAATTCCAGATGGAGTTCCTGTAGCAGTAGCTGCAAGCCTAACAGATATACTAGTAGATGCAACACTACTTCCTGAACGTGGTATAGTTAGTGTGGAACTGTAGTTTGTCCCATCCGAAGAGTATTCGAATCCTGAAACCGCCGCCAATACAATATCTGCTGTCAAATTTGACCCTGAGATAGTAAAAGTCTGGGCAGCAGAAGCTGTTCCACCACAACCGTTAAATGTAGTTAATGTACCATTTAAAGTAATAGAAGGCGTTAAAATTGAAACTTGACCAGCAGTACTGAATATTTCTCCACAAGATCCATTACGCAGCCTTGCTCTATACATCGTGTTTCTAGTAATATTTGAATAAGCTAAAGAAGTTGTCGTGTTTGCAATGTCTATCCAAACCACTCCATTATCTTCAGAACGCTGCCATTTTTGAACTGTTCCAGTATGACCCGAAAGTGTAAGAGTTCCTGAATTGGTTGTTGAGTTGTGTGATGTACTTGAAACAGATCCGCCAACGGGTGGAGTTCCTGCCTGCACTGTAACAACAATTGATCCTGAATTTACAGTGGTATTACAAGCTGAAACTACTGCTCTATAATGGAAAGTACCAATAGTATTTAATGTCTCTGAAAAATTTACTGTTGTATTATTGATGTCTGTCCATGTAGTATTATCGGTAGACTTTTGCCATTTTGTTACGGTACCCGAATTACCAGAAAGAACTAATCCTATTTCGCCTCCTTGACAAATTGTAGTTCCACCTGTTGCTAAAACGGTACCAGCAGTAGCCGCTGACACAGTCACTACAGTACTAGATGTAACCAATCCGGTACATCCACTTGGACTAGTTGGGTTCACAACTGCTCTGTAATAAGTTGTACGTGTAAGATTGGTAGCCGTTAGGGTACTGGTTGTATTACTTACTGCTGTTCCAGCAGTGATAAAGTTATCAATAGATGACTCCCAACGTACTACTGAGCCTGTAAAGTTAGCAAGAGTAAGAACGGTGCTATTAGTCCCTGAACAAACTGTAACTTCACCGCCAGTAATTCCCCCACTTGTAGAACCTTGCACAATAACTTCTCTGGTATAAATTGGATTTGAAGTCGTATTGTCATTGGGCATATCCCCAAACTCATAAATACTACGAAGTGCTAGCCAGCTAATACTGTTTGGAAGATCATTCCAGTTGGCACCAGCCGCATACAATTGGCCATAATTCTCACCACCTGAATTATTTGGTTCTCCAGAAGCCCAATTTTGGTATTGATTAGAAACGGTAACAACACTTGGCGAATTACCATTTGAAAAATTAGTCCCTTTTTCAGGTCCAGTAACCCAATGCCATTTCCCTTCAGCAGCATTCTGATTTGCATATTTTGTATATCCAACTGCTTCATTAATTTCCAGAAAATCGTCTGAAGCACCAATCCAAGAATCCTGGCCGACAAATTTAGAAACAAAGCTATTTTCTGCTGCTGAAGTAAGCGTAACCAAATAACCTTGTCTTCCATAATAAGACAAAGATTGGGTTGTTGTCTTACTCGATGTCCACGTGCCTGTTGTAGTAGTAACTCTATAAAAGTGTCCATTTAAGGGATTAAAATAGGTTTCACCAGCAACAAAACTTATTTTTCTACGCTCAGGACGACAATCGTTATTGACTGTGGTTAAAGTTACGCGCCTTAAAAAGGCTTGCCATTCTGCAGCTGACAATGTTCCAGTAAATATAATTGAAAGTGTAGTTGTGTTAAAAGCACTAGCCTGAATACCCGATGGAAGGGTTCCTGTATATCCTAAAACGTCACCTGCTTGGTAGGAGTCCGTAATACTTACAGTAAAATTTGTAATATTCTCTGAAGATGTGATTGTGATTCCTGGATCAACAATCGTTTGTACATTTTTTACTAAAGACAAGGTTGACCCTGTTCCAGAAATTGTAAGTGATTGAGCCTTAGCAACAAACTGAATGAGTAACATTGAAATTGTTAGGACAACTAATCGTAGCTGTGCAAACTTCCTTAGAATCATAATTATCTATTTAAATTAGCTAGAATAATATTTGAATGAAAATCAATTAAACTTTATATGAAAAAAGTTTAATAAATACGCGCGAAAGTATAATTAAAGCCGAAAACTAGTTAGAATTTATTCTAGATTTTAGTCCTATTTTCGTAAATTAGGACTACTTTCATATAAGAAAACAATTGATCGCTCTCCCTCATGCTACTTTATATATCGCTACTTACCATCATTTTATCGGGCCTTTTGGTAACCTATAATTGGCGTATTAATAAAAACACTATCTATTTAGGTGCGTTTTTTTCAATTTTAGCTACCTACGGTCTAACGCATTATTTTACTATATATGCTAACTCTCCATTTTGGTTGGCTGTATTTTATAATAACTTTTCGCCATTTTGGTTTCTAACTGGGCCATTATTATTATTCTATTACAGGGGCACATTAACGGATAATAGTAGGTTAAAAGGCACTGATATTATTCATTTTATACCCTTTTTAGTGCAATTAATAGGTATATTTCCTTATTTACTCACTCCTTTTAGCTATAAAGTAGATATTGCCGCTCAAATTTTAAATGACCTAAATTTAATTACTCAGTTTAAGGTCAATTGGATTACTAAGCCAATTGTAAATTTCTTGGGAAGACCTATATTGGTATTTTTGTATTTAGGTTACATAACCTATTTATTATGGTTAAATAACCCAAAATCAAATAGAGCAAAAGTTCCTATCCAGCAATTTAAATTAACCTACAGGTGGCTTATTTTATTAGAAGTAACCACGGCTATTTTGATCATTAATTTTTTTCTACTAAGCCTCAGCTTATCAAAGCAAACGGTAACTGCTACTATGGTCAATGCGCAATTTACCCACTTTTTTAGCGGCATTGCTTATTTTTGCATGTCTTTTATGTTATTGTTATTCCCCAGAATTTTATATGGGATGCCTATTTATACTGCCAATAGTATAACAGAAATTAGCAGTCAGGAGAAGATAAAAAAGGAAACTAACCCCATAGTTGAACCTATAAATATTGTGGCGGAGATTCAATTACCCCAAGATGATCCGTTTTTTGAATTGGTAGACAAAATAAACGCCTACCTAAAAAAGGAAGAGCCATACTTAAATCCAGAGTTTACCATCAATGAGCTTGCTGCATCTCTAAAAGTACCTGTTCACCATGTGTCGTATTGCTTAAATACCTTAATGAACGTTAAGTTTACATCGCTGCGTACACAACTTCGTATACAATACGCCGCCAAATTATTGGATTCAGGGCAGGCAGATGAACTTTCGATGGATGGAATAGGTAAAAAGTCGGGGTTTTCGACGAGATCCAATTTTTACAATGCCTTTAAAACCGAAACAGGTATGACACCTTCGGAGTACCTAGAGCGTAAAAACGAGCTAAATTAATAGGAAATAACCTATCCTGTTATTAACTTTTGTACCTCGCTTATTTGATCCTTAGCGATAAAATATTCGAAATACCGCTTATCTGTTTCGCTTCTAACACTCGAAATTAACTGAATATCTCGGCTACTGGCATATTTGAACTTGTCATTAATGCCGTTAATTACATCACTTCTCACCTTTTTTTGCATGCCTACGTTTTTGTCTTTAATACCTAAAACGTAGTTTATATCAGAAATGGTGGCAGTGGCACCTACAAAAGACTTTTCAATAAACAAGTCAATCAGCGAAAGCTCGGTTTGATTAAAGGAAACATCCAATTTTTTGACCCCAACAGTAAAAATATCGGCGGCTCTTTTTTGATTTTTTATGGATGGAACTTTAAAAAAGTACCAAAGCGATGCTAAAAATAAGAATAAACATAGCCAAAGTGGCCAAATAGAAGCTAGATCAAATTGTACACCCCATAAAGATGCTGGCTCCTTCACAAATTTTGATTCGTCAATAACGAGCGTATCTAAAGCCCCTGTTGCAGGAAAATAACTGTACAAAATCCCGTCTTTATAGTATTGTATGCTTGAATTATCGAGTCTATTAATACTTTGCGCCAGTGTTCGATTGGTATTTATAGATACTGAATTGTTTAAATAATTAAACCAATACACATCTTCGCCATCAGAAACAAAATATCCCGACTGGTTGTATACTTTTGTTTTGGCGTTTTTAATGATATTTAAATAGTTAGCCTTTAATTTTCCTATTTCGAGCCAATCCCAGGATTTACAATCCAAATACATCACACCGTCAATGATAGTTCCAGCAGCACTCTGAAATCCTTTAAGTCCAGAATTAATTACCTGCTGATAGGGTATATACAGCGCATTTTT
>CANGUS010000152.1 GCA_947457085.1 Bacteroidota bacterium | reverse complement strand
GTAATGATTCCTGTTCTAGTAGCTAATGTTTTATTCATTATTGAAAATATTCGATGTTCGAAAACCTACTTTTCGATTTTATTTAATTATTGAAAATTGATTATTATTAATCACACATTTAATTTTCCCAACCAGTTCTGTATTCAATAAAGGAGAATTGGCTGAAAGACTTTCATTGTTTGTAGTATCATAATGCCATTTTTCTGAAGGATTAAAAACTGTCAAACAAGCTGCTTGTTTTTCCTCAATTCTTGGAATATGGATAGATAATATTTCCCTTGGTTTTTCAGTGAGTAAAGATATCCATTTTTCAATTGTGATAGTTGAACTTGATTTTAATAAAGAAGGCAACATGGTTTGTAAAGTAATCATACCATTTTTTGCATATTCAAATTCCTTTGTTTTAGCATCCCAATCTTGAGGAAAATGATGGGAAGCAATGCAATCAACCACACCATCTTCTACCGCTTTTAGCAAGGCTTTTCGATCTTCATTTGTTCTTAAAGGTGGATTTACTTTATACAAACTATCATATGTTTGTAAATCTTCGTCTGTGAATAATAAATGGTAGGGAGTAACTGAGCAAGTCACATTCAATCCTTGCTTTTTCGCTTGTTTAATTAATTCGATGGATTTTTTGGTACTAATCCCCGTAAAATGAATTTTAGAATTTGTATAACTGGCTAATTCCAAGCTTTGCTGAATAGCAATATACTCTGCAATGGCTGGTTTTCCTGGCATGCCCAACTGAGTGGATATGATTCCTTCATGCATTAATCCATGTTTTGAAATAGAAGTATTTTCTGGGATCTCAATAATTACCCCATCAAATGTTTTAATGTATTGTAATGCTTTTAGCAGTAAGCCTGCATCTTGAATTGTTTTTTTGCCATCCGTAAAAGCAATTGCACCACCTTGTTTCATGTCATACATCTCTGCTAAATCCTTGCCTTCTGTATTTTTTGAAACAGCACCTAAAGGATGCAGATTAACGAGATCAGATTTAGATTTAATAGATTCAATGGTAGTACGATTTTGAATAATTGGGTTGGTATTGGGTATTAAACAAACATCTGTATAACCACCTGCCATAGAAGCTTTCATACTGCTTGCAATAGTATCGTTGTGCTCAAAACCGGGTTCGCAAAAATCAGCGAACAAATCCATAAAACCGATACTCACATATAAATTTTTCTCGTCGATCACTTCTCTTACTTTTTCAGTGATCGAATCTGCTATCTTTTCTATTAGACCATTTTTTATGAGAATATCTTTTTTCTTCAAATGATATTTTGAAGTAGGAGAGAGGATGGTCACTTTTTTTAATAATAATTGCATGTTCCTTTTATTTCATTAATCGGATTAATAATATTTCTATCAACAAAAAAAGCAGGGCTAAAAAAATACAAACTTTCCAAAGTGGAATGCCATGTTGTAATTCATTAATACTACTCGATGCATTGATATTATCTTCTAGCCATTCGGCATTTTTTATCTTTGAATTATTTTTCAATTCCTGCATCGTCCAAAAATCCATTACAGACTCTGAACGATTATAGTTTATTCCTACAAAATTACTGTCTTTACTTCCTTCTAAATAAACCGAATAGAGTCCGGCTTCTTTAATTCCTTGATTGATATTTAATTGAATTTTACTCCCTATACTTCGTTGTTCAGGAATAGCATCCACGCCATTCCCAGACACATGATAAATGGTTTTATCACTTACTTTATTATTTTCAACTGTAAATGAAGCATTTTTTCCTAAAGTGAATGCATTGATCGAATTGTTGGCATTCATAAAAGCCATTTTATAAATGATGGGTAAAAACCAATAGGATTTAGGGAAATTACTGGCACTAATTTCGGCACTGGAACCACAAACATAGAGAATGCCGGCTCCTATTTTATAACTGCTTAAATAGGCATCTCCATTTGAATACGTAAATAATTTTTGTTCACTACTTAGGGCTGCTTTTGACAACATGAAATGTTTATATACCATTGGCAACTCAATATTTTCAGGTGTTTTTACAAAAATATCTTTGAAAATTGCATGCGATTTATTGAAGCTGGTGACAAACAATTTATTGGTATCAAAATTAGAATAACTACAACCAGCTGTTTTTGTTAAAAAAGAATTGATCCCGCTGGTATTATTATTTTGTGGTGCGAATACTAAAATGCTTCCTCCTTTCTGTACAAATTGAAGCAAGGCATCGCTTAATGGATCAGACAATGCAGTTACGCTGTTTAAAACTACCAACGAATAATTGGATAGCAATGAGGGATTAAAAATGTTGACATTGTTGTTGTCCATCCTAAATTGCACATTCGGTTTGAATACAGAACTTAAAAAGGCATTTGCGTTACTTTGATTTAATACCAATACGCTGTAATTTGAGCTTACTTTTCCTGCCACAAAAAAAGTATCATCAAAGCGAATAAGATTGTCTTGAATAAATATTTTTAAATTTTGATAGCCCGCTTTCGCTGTAGTGAAAGTCACATTTTGTGTTTTCAATTCATTCGCTTTTAAAGTGACATTTACTACACTTTTAAGCTGGTTGTGTTCCATCAAAGTCAATGCAGTATTGGCTTCTTCATTGCTGTTATTTTTTAATTTTACAACTATATTGTTAGGCTCATTTAATAGTATGGTTGGGCTTTCAAAATACAATGTATCTAACGTAATATTATTTATTGTATTGGCATTGACACTTACAAAAAACTTCTGAGTAGCGTCATCAACAACTACATTGTCTTTGAAATTATTTTTTTGAAAGTCAGAAATAAATACGATTTGTTTCTTAAAACCATTTTCAGTTTGCAATAGTTGTTTTTGCTTTTCTAGAATAATTTCAGCTTTTCTAGAGGTTGCAGAAACTTGTATGGTACTTAAAAAACGAAGGGCTTCATCTTTTGTTAAAAAACGATTTTCATTGTACGCAAAATCATTGGTTAAAATTTGAAATTGGTCGCTGCTTGAATAGGTTTCAATAATTTCTTTGGCTTTGCCTTTAGCCAAATCAACCAAAGAAATAGCGTTTTTTTCGACCCCCATACTGAATGAATTGTCTACATATATACTTACCGCTTTAGGGCCTTGCGTTACTTTCTCTTTGTCTTTTGAAAAAAATGGTTGTGCAAAAGCAAAAACCAAACTTAAGATAGCCAAAATTCTACTCGCTAAAATAAGAAGATGTTTTAACCGAGATGATTTCTGTGTTTGTTCTTGCAGCTCTTTTAAAAATCGAATGTCAGGAAAAAGAACTTTCTTGTATTTTCTAAAATTAAATAAATGAATCAATATCGGAATGCCGATAACCAATGATGCAGCTATAAATAATGGAAATAAAAAATTCACGTTTGCAAAAATAAGGTTTCTTCAGCTTAAAAATAGGATAAATTGAATTGAGTCTGATTTATTTTTTACTCAAATGTTGACAATTCCTGTATCAATTGTTGAACCTCCTGAATGCTTGTTGTTGGAAAATTCGCAATTCTGATTTCTGAATCTTTATAAGCACCATATCCACTAGATATATGTATCCCTTTGGCCTGAAGAGAGGAAATAATTGCTGCATTATCTGTTTTGCATTTTAAAACAAGGATGCTAGGGGATTGGTATTTTTCTTCTTTGACAACAATATCAAAGTAAGGAGATTGTTGAGCAAATGAATATAATAACGCTGCTTTTGCTTTCATTTCGGCTTGAATATGATTTAAGCCTTTCTGGTTCATTTCTTCGGCAATTTTGCCTAAAATATATATAGCTACTACATTGGGCGTTGAAGGGGTTTCCCATTGAGCGTAATTTTTTGCATAACTTAACAAGGTATGGTGTGCTCCCTGAAATATATTTTTTGTTTGTACTTGTGTAGCTTTTGATAGACAAGCTTCGTTGGCAATCCATACCCCTAAACCCGGAGGCATCCCAAATGCTTTTTGTACACTAAAAAATGAAGAATCTATGAATTGATAATCCACATTCGATAGGGGAGCTATGGAAACCAAATCGGTACACAACAATGAATTGGGATGTTGTTTTTTTAAACTAACTAAATCATCTGAAGGCATATAAACTCCAGAACTAGTTTCATTTTGAGTAGTACATATTAATTCAGTATGTAAAGGAATAATAGTTTTTGAAACGTCAAAACCTTCCCCGTGATTCGCATTTACTGAGCTTGCTTTTTTGCCTAATAATTGACTGAATTCAAAAAATCGTTGACTGAAACTACCATTCACAAAATGAAAACTGTTTTCCTCAACTAAATTTAATAGCATACGTTCCCAAATTTCAGTTGCACTGCCTGCAAAGTATATTTGATGAGAAGAAGTAAGATTCAATAAGGCACGTAGTTGCTCGTCGGTATGCTGATAGATGCGATGAAAAGCTGCACTGCGATGATTGATACTTCCATAATTGAGATTCAATGCTTCTTGATAATAAGTAAGATAATTCGAATGAATTTGTGATGGGCCAGCAGTAAAAAATGTTTGTTTCATTCGTGTTTTTTATAAAATTCTAAATCAACTAATTTAGTATCTCCCTAATCATTCTTTCTTTTTATTTCAGATTCGCTAATTGCGTTGTAATCTCATTTATTTTTTTATTTGCCTCAGCAATTTCAGATTTTGTGGCTGTTTGTGCTAAAGCAACATCCGCAATTTTGTCTTCGGCCTTTTTTAAATTTTCTTTCAAGTTACCCGCTTCTTCTAAGGCACTGTTGTATTTTTTAGTTGCTTTTTCTGCCGTTACTTGTTGCTTGCTGAGTTCTTTTTTCAACGCATTGACTTCCTCAATCGATTCAAAAGTTGCTGTTTTTGTTTTGATTACCTCTAGGGCTTTTTGCTGGGCTTCCATTTCAATTTTCAATGCTACAATATCTAATTTATTCGAATTAATTTTTGATTCTATTTTAGATTTATCCTTTGTATACCCTTCTTCATCTTTAATTTGACTTTTTAATTTCTTCTCTAATTTTTTCACAACAGCAGCTTGTTCATTCATTTGCTGAGTGAATAAAAAAGCAGTAGCATCATTGAAGAATTTAGTTAAATAGGTTTTCGTATTTTCAATAGAAATGGAATCTGTTTCTTTTTTGAAAAAATTATCATATCCTTTCGACAAAGCTAAAGTTAAAATGGCAGATGTTTTATTGTCTTCCACTTTGT
>CANGUS010000151.1 GCA_947457085.1 Bacteroidota bacterium | reverse complement strand
TATTCCATTATTTTTGTAACATGAAAAATATATTCTTATTTCTTCTTACATTATTTACCGTTCATTTATCGGCTCAAAATTTTTCTAATAAAATAATTACGGGTGCCGAGCAATCAGCTGAATATTTGCCATTATTACAAGGTAAAAAAGTCGCTTTGTTAGTCAATCAAACATCGGTAATAAAGAAAGCGCATTTGGTAGATTTTTTATTAGAACAAAAAATAAATATCGTCAAAATATTTGCCCCAGAACATGGTTTTAGAGGACAAGCAGATGCTGGTGAAAAAGTAAAAAGCGGTGTGGATGCTATAACTGGATTGTCTATAACATCCATGTATGGAGCCAATAAAAAACCAAGTAAAGAAAGTATGCAAGGTATTGATGTGGTAGTGTTTGACATTCAAGATGTGGGTGCTCGATTTTATACCTACATTTCATCTATGCAGTACATGATGGAAGCATGCGCAGAGGCCAATGTGCCTATGGTTATTTTAGACAGGCCCAATCCCAATGGCTTTTATGTAGATGGCCCTATTTTAGAATCAAAATTTAAATCTTTTGTAGGTATGCAACCCATTCCTATCGTGCATGGAATGACCGTCGGAGAATATGCTAACATGTTGAATGGTGAAGGTTGGTTGGCAAAAAAAGCAAAATGTAAATTGACAATCATTACTTGCAAAAATTACACCCACAAAACATTTTATCATTTACCAATACCACCCTCTCCGAATTTAAAAAGCACAGCTGCTGTTTTTTTATATCCATCTTTGTGCTTGTTTGAGGGAACCGATGTGAGTGTGGGCAGGGGAACGAATACTCCTTTTGAAGTTTGGGGACATCCAACATTTAAAGACAATGGGTTTTCTTTCACGCCTGCCTCTGTGGAAGGTGCAAAAAATCCGCCTCATTTGGGTAAAGTATGTTATGGGGCAAATTTAAATTTGTCACCTACGGATGTGTTGAAAATTACTAAAAATGAATTGAATTTATCTTTTTTAATGAATGCATATTCCTTGGCGCAGTCTACTACAAAAGAAAAGTTTTTTAATGATTTTTTTGAAAAATTAGCCGGCACAGCTTCGCTAAAAGCACAAATAATAAATAAAACACCAGCAAGTGAAATAAGAAATTCGTGGAAAAAAGGAATTATCCAATTTAAAAAGACAAGAAAAAAATATTTGTTGTATGAAGATTTTGAATAAGCTTTTTTTAATGAAATAATTTAAAAATTTATCATATAAAATTCATCTAACTTTACAATTCATAAATTAAATACTATGTTTTTATTAATTTTAGGTATCCTTATTTTCTTAGCAGCAAGCACTGTTTCTCAAGCATTGAATCGTTATCAAAATCCAGAGAAAATAAAAAATGGCATGCGTTTGTTTTCATTCTTAGTGATGGGTTTAGGCATCATGACATCGTGTGTAAAACAAATTGATGCTGGTTATATTGGTGTACAATCGCTTTTCGGGAAAATTCAAGAAAAAAGTTTGGGCAGTGGTTTGAATTTTGTAAATCCCTTAGTTTCTGTTTCGGAAGTAGATGTAAGAACCCAAAACTACACCATGAGTGGTGTGGAAAATGAAGGAGACAAACAGGGGGACGATGCCATTCGTGTATTGACCAAAGATGGGCTTGAGGTAACTATTGATTTATCGGTATTGTATAGAGTCAATGCTACCAACGCACCGCAGTTAGTGAAAAAAGTAGGGATAGATTTTAAGGATAAAATTATTAGACCATTGGCTCGAACTAAAATCAGAGACAATGCGGTTTATTATGATGCTGTTGAATTGTACTCCACCAAAAGAGATGAATTTCAACAACGAATTTTTAAAGACATTGATAAAGAATTCAATAACAGAGGATTGATATTAGAAAATTTATTGATTCGAAATATAGCCTTGCCTCAAACGGTGAAATTAACCATAGAAAGCAAAATAAATGCAGAACAAGAAGCACAAAAAATGCAGTTTGTATTACAAAAAGAACAACAAGAAGCAGAGCGTAAACGCGTAGAGGCTAGAGGGATAGCAGATTATCAAAAAATATTAAATGAAGGTTTGACAGATAAGCAAATTCAATACGAGCAAATAAAAGCGTATAAAGAAATTGCAACCTCTACCAATGCAAAAGTAATTTTTATGCCCTCTAAGGGGAATGTAATTTTTGATGCTAAGTAAGATTAAAAATCAAAATCTTCGTCACCCAATAACTCTCTTTCTAAACCTTCCATTGCAACGATGTCTATCGCTTCAATTTGTTTGGGTGTTATGTTTAATATGTCTGATTCTTCATTTTCTTGCATTGATTTTTTTATCTCATCATTCATTTCACAAAGGGCAAATGATAAATTGGAATCATACATTTTATGATGCCAATCAATAATGGTTTGATTGAGGTTGTTTTCGATCGATTGGATAGAAGAAAAATCAATAATTGCACTTCTATTTTTTAATATTGAAGCTGACAGAAATTGCTGTATTTTCTCTGCCAAATCTTGATCAAATAGTTCATTTATTGGTATAATTATGTCAAAATTTTCTTTGGTATCAATATTGTATTTCATGTTTATATCTTTCTTTTTAAAGTAAGTAAATAATAAGTATTTTTGTTAAAATAAATGAATTCAATGGACGGACATTTTTCATCAAAGGTAAAAGAAATAATTTCATTTAGTCGTGAAGAAGCTTTGCGATTGGGAAATGATTTTATAGGAACAGAGCATTTAATGTTAGGGATGATACGAGATGGTCAAGGATTGGGGATTCGAATATTGCAAAATTTGCATGTTGATTTATTTAACCTTCGTGAAGAATTAGAAAAAGTGATAAAAAATAAAGGAGGAAGTGCAAAATCTCCTGTCAATATCAACAGTCTTCCGTTGACCAAACAAGCAGAAAAAGTAATTCGAATTACCGTATTAGAAGCTAAATCATTAAAGAGTGCATTGGCAGAGAGCGAACATTTAGTACTTTCAATATTAAGAAATAAAGACAATGTAGCCTGCCAAATATTGAGTCAGTTCAAAGTAGATTATGATTTATTTAAAAATGAATTAGAGTTGGTTGCTGGCATTGATCATGAAATACACAATGAATTAAAAGACGAAGGTGCGGGTGGATATGAAGAAGAGGATGACAAAGCAAGTTTTACTTCTAAAAAAACTACCTCTACCAGCAATTCGAAATCTAAAACCCCCGTATTAGATAATTTCGGTAGAGATATTACTCGATTGGCAGAAATGGGACAATTAGATCCTATTGTTGGTCGCGAAAAAGAAATAGAACGTGTATCTCAGATTTTATCTCGTCGCAAAAAAAATAATCCTATTTTAATTGGAGAGCCAGGTGTTGGTAAAACAGCCATTATTGAAGGCTTGGCTTTGCGTATACAACAACGAAAAGTTTCTCGTGTTTTGTTTGATAAAAGAGTGGTGAGTTTAGACTTAGCAGCTTTAGTAGCTGGCACCAAATATCGTGGTCAGTTTGAAGAGCGCATGAAAGCCATCATGAATGAGTTGGAAAAAAACAGGGATGTTATTTTGTTTATTGATGAAATACATACCATTGTTGGTGCTGGAGGAGCCAGTGGTTCATTGGATGCATCCAATATATTTAAACCCGCTTTGGCACGAGGTGAATTGCAATGCATTGGAGCGACTACCTTAGATGAATATCGTACCCAAATTGAAAAAGATGGTGCTTTGGATAGACGATTCCAAAAAGTATTGGTAGAGCCACCTAGCATAGACGATACCATTATTATTTTAAATAATTTAAAACCTAAATACGAAGAATATCATAATGTGAGCTATAATCAAGAAGCGATTGAAGCTTGCGTTAAGTTAAGTAATCGATATATTACCGATCGATTATTGCCAGACAAAGCCATTGATGTAATGGATGAAGTAGGGGCAAGGGTTCATTTGAAAAATATTGATGTGCCTAAAAATGTATTGGAGTTAGAACAAAAAATTGAAGACATCAAGGTTGAAAAAAACCAAGTGGTAAAAAGCCAACAATTTGAAAAAGCTGCCGCTTTAAGAGATACTGAAAAACGTTTACAAGAAGAATTAGAGGCTGCAAAATCCAATTGGGAAAATGAGGTAAAAAGTAATCGTTATCCAATTACCGAAGAAGAAATAGCAGAAGTCATTCACATGATGACAGGCATACCAGTAAATAGAATGGTGGCGGCTGAGAGTGAAAAATTGCGCAATATGGGCGTTGATTTACAAGGGGCAGTGATTGGGCAAGAAGATGCAATTAAAAAAGTAGTAAAAGCGATTCAACGAAATAGAGTAGGGCTTAAAGATCCTAAAAAACCAATTGGTTCATTTATTTTCTTAGGTCCTACGGGAGTAGGTAAAACCGAATTGGCTCGCACATTGGCTAAAAATATGTTCGACTCAGAAGAGGCATTGATTCGAATTGACATGAGTGAATATATGGAGAAGTTTTCGGTGAGCAGATTAATTGGAGCGCCTCCAGGATATGTGGGTTATGAAGAAGGTGGTCAATTAACTGAGAAAGTGAGACGAAAACCATACAGCATTATTTTATTAGATGAAATCGAAAAAGCACATCCAGATATCTTCAATATTTTACTACAAGTATTGGACGATGGACAGCTAACCGATGGGATGGGTAGAAAAGTAGATTTTAAAAATTCTATCATCATTATGACTTCCAACATTGGCGTTCGTCAGTTAAAAGAATTTGGAGACGGAGTAGGATTTGCAACCAGTACCAAAGTCGCTAGCTCCGAAGAAAGCAATAAAGCAGTTATTGAAAAAGCCTTGAAAAGAGCTTTCGCTCCAGAGTTTTTAAATAGAATTGATGATGTGGTGGTGTTTAACTCATTAACGCAAGAACATATTCATGAAATTATAGACTTAGTAATGGCTAATGTAATGAAACGTTTAAATGCTTTAGGATTTAAATTAGAATTGACACAAAAAGCCAAAACGTTTATTGGAGAAAAAGGATATGACCAACAATTTGGTGCCCGACCATTGCATCGTGCAATTCAAAAATATTTAGAAGATCCATTGGCTGAAGAAATTTTATCTGCACACATCAAAGAAGGGGATACCTTGATCGCAGATTTAAATGAGGAAACTTCATTGATTCAATTTACGTTGAAAACAACACCCAAAAAAGGGAAAGCAGCTGGACCTAAAGAAGATAAATAAAATTTC
>CANGUS010000150.1 GCA_947457085.1 Bacteroidota bacterium | reverse complement strand
GATTTTGAAAATCAATTGCCAAGTATATTGAATCATATTTTACAAGGAGAAATAAAAAAAGGGAAAAGTATTGGGATACATTTTTTTCAACCTGAAAAGCACCAAATAGTTGAAATCGTAAAAGAAGAAAATAAAAATGGCGTTTGGGAAGCTTTTATTCAAATTAGACATCCAAAAACAAATACTTGGGTCAAAAAAGAAAAAGCCTCTACCTTTTTTCCTATGCATTGGACTTATGAGCAGCTCGTTGAAAAACTAAAAATTGCTTTTGTCAATAAAAAAAGAAAGTATGTATACCAATATATTGGCAAAACAGATTGTGGGGTAAAAGTTATATTTTTTTTGAAAAATAATTTGGTCGTTAGTTGTTTCCCTCAATATTAATGTGCAAATTCTTCGTCGTAATCCCCCTTAATTCTTTCTATTGGAGGGTTGAAATAGCCAAATTTGACATGAGGAAATTCATCTTTTACAATCTCCATCATTTGTTTGATTCCATAACGCTCTCCACAATCGTGCATGCCAATATTGCCCAAATACCAATCTGGGTCAATATTGAAATTTCTCCATTGAATTAAATTTAGGTTTGTATATTTTATAGCTTTTAATAATGCTTCTACTTCCTGAACACTGTCTGTTGCACCAGGAAAAACAAAATAGTTGATAGAGGTCCATCCACCGTTGTCGGTTACAATTTTCATACTTTCCAAAATGTCCTCAAATTGATAATTGTTGGGTCTGTAATAACTGGTATAAACATCTTTTCTAAATGAATTTAAACTCACTCGAATACTGTTCAATCCCACATCCATCAATTCTTTCACTGCTTTAGGGTTACTTCCATTGGTATTGATATTGATACTGCCTTTTGAAGTATGTTTTCTTATTTCAATTATACTTTCTTTTATGGTTTCCCACATTAACAAAGGTTCTCCTTCACAACCTTGTCCCCAACTGACAATTGGAAAAGGAGCCGTTTCTAAATGAGGAACTGTATATTCAACAATTTCTTGTGCTGTTGGTTTAAAGGTCAATCTATCATGTGGGGATACAATTTCTTCATCACTTGGTTGAAATGAAATGCATCCCAAACAATTGGAATTACAAGCCGGAGAAGATGGAATAGGGCATTCCCATCTTCCAATAAAATAGTTTCGAGCAGCTGGACAACTATAAGTGTTGCAACACGTCTCAGCCAAATGTTTTACCAATCTATTGTTTGGGTAAGCTGCTGTAAATTTCTGAACTCCTTCTTGAATTTTGTTGTCATCATAACCACTTTTTTCTTGACGGATATCTTTTTCAATTCGGATGGCTGTAACGTAAAATTTATTATCATACCATGCAGAAGCAGTGTAGCAAAACAAAGGGAGAGTCGGTGCATCTTCCAATGTTTCATAAGGAGCAATGTATAAACCAGTATAAGCTGGTGGGATAAAAGAGGCCACTGCCCAACCCAACTCACACAATCGAAGTTCACCAGTTTCTACATCCATGCCAATGCCTCGTCTGCCTGGCAATTCATAATGATTCCCTCCATCAGGCAATTCGATCCAATCCGCTTCATCTACTTCTACAGCATCCCAACCACTTCTTCCAAGCGCGTATAGACTAGTGTCTTCAAAAATATTGCCATTTCCGTCTGAATAAAGTATATATGGGCGCATGAGTTTCGTTGTTTATTGAGTGCTGTAATAATTTAAGTATTGAAATGAATTGTTTTTAAAAAATGGGATTTAAAAGTTTGTCATCGAATGAATATATTCTTTAAATTCCAATAATTTAATTTCATCATAGCCATGTTTAACTCTATATTGAGCAAATGAGCCATTTTTGAATTCAAATGTGAGATAATCGTTTTTCTGTACAACATTTTTCAATTCATTCCATTTGATTTTTTTTGTAAAAATAGGCAATTCAATTTGTATTTTTTCTTTATTAAAAATGACATATTGTTCCTGCAACATTCTACTTTCAATGGATAACAAATAAAGCATTAATATGGAAACTAACCCATATAAGATAGCAGAAATATGTTGGTTTGTTTGTACAAAGTGCATGCAAGCCATCATCAAAAAACCGGTTTCTAAAATTCTGAATACTCGATTATTATTGATATCTAAGAATAATGCTTTTTTAAAAATAGAAAGTAAAATAACCAAAATAGAAACAGGTAAAATGCCTATTAAGTATATCCAATTTTCGTTGTATGTAGGCAAGTATTGTAAGGCGTAAAATACTAAAAATAGGCCTGCCATGATATGCATTGCAATTCGTTGAGACGCATATGTTCGGGCCTTTTCATTAATTAATAAATAAAAAAAATCGGGTTGACTATGCATTCGATTTCATAAATAAATTACACATTCTATATAAAATTCTTGCACCTACACTGGCATCAATAGAGTCTTGTGAGTCTTCTCCACAGCTCACTTCATTTAAATCAAATGCAATTATTTTTTTACCAGAGTCTACTAATTTTTTAAATAAATATTGGATTTGTTCTGTTTCAAATCCACCTTGAACTGGCGTTCCAGTGTTTTTACATAACTTAGGATCTAATCCATCAATGTCAAAACTAATATAAACCTGTTGAGGTAATTCATTGATAATGTCGTCACAAATATTTTTCCAAGTTTCACCTTCATATTGACGTTCTTTGATAGCATGATCAAAAAAAGTTTTTACTCTAGGTTCACTATTAATGATTTCTAATTCTTCATCGCAGAAGTCACGAATGCCTACTTGTACTAATTTGCACATTTCAGGAATATCTTGCAATACATTGTACATAATTGAAGCATGAGAATATTTAAATCCTTCATATGCATTTCTTAAATCAGCATGTGCATCTATTTGTAAAATGCCAAATTCACCGAATTGCTTACCTGCTGCTTTCATTAAACCTAATGGCGTGCTGTGATCGCCACCAACTAAAGCTACCAATTTACCTTTTGCATAGTAGTTTGATGCTTGATTAAATATCCAATTATTTAACTCCACACAACCTTTGTTTATTTCATCTAACTTCTTTTGTAATTGTGCATTATTACTAGTTTGTCCACCTTCACTTAAATCAGAAATAATTAATTCAGCGCAATGACGTAAGAAATCATTTTTTTTCACAATATTTTTATCCAATTCAGGCATAAAATAACCTTCTTTCCAAAAGTCTGCTGCATGCACATCGCATAAGTCAATTTGATAAGATGCTTCTTTGATTTTTTCAGGCCCTCTTGCGGTCCCATTTCTGTAAGAAACCGTTACCTCCCAAGGAATAGGCATCAAAATAAGTTTAGAATTATCTTCACTTGAAGGAAGACCAAAAATGTTGTTTTCAGCAAGCCCAATCGAATTTGGGTCGAAATTTGTAATAGCCATTTGTTCGGAATGAAAATTGAGATGCAAATCTACAATTCAATTGAAATAATTCATCTATTTCAATCATATATTATTCATTATTTGAGTATTATTTTCTGCTATTTTAATTTAAAGTAATAAAATGCTATCATTATAGTGTTTAGAGGATTGTATAAATTATATTTGCGGGATTAAAACTACTATATGACAGAAAATTCAGGTTTGCGATTCGATTTGTTTGATATAATAAAAGTGGGATTGAAATGGAAAAAAATGATAATAGGAATCTCTATTTCAGCAGCTTTAATTGCAGCTGTATTTTTCTTTTTTCAAAAAACATATTATAAGGCTTATGGACATTTCTTTCCAGCTTCAGCAGTGATGAGTGGTCGAATAAATTTGTTTAGAGAATCAAATCAGGATTGGATTGATTTTTTTGGAGGTGAAAATGAGGTCGATAGGGCATATGTTATTGGGAACTCTGCCAATGTGGTTTCTCATTTAATAGAAAAATATAAAATGGCAGATCATTATAAAATAGATGTTAAGAATGATCCACAAGGGAACCAAAAAGTATATAAGCGTTTTGCAAAAAATTATGGTTTAAATCGATCAGGTTTTAAACACCTTGAAGTTACTTTTATGGATGAAAATTCTGATTTAGCTTCACAAATTGTCAATGAGGCGATGAATAAAACCGAATCTGAAATTCGAAAATTATATGAAAATGTTAATCGCCAATTATCTATGTCACTAGATATCAGAATGGATTCTATTTCTAAAGATTTAACCATTATGACTGATTCTTTGGCAAATTTAAGAGTAAAATATGGCATTTATGATTTGATCGCACCTGGGCGTAAAAATTTAATTTCGAGTCAGCCCAAAGGAAGTGGTTTACAATATGCACAAGGGTTAGAAATAGTTCAAAATGTGGAAGAAGTTAAAAATAAATTAACGATGGATAAGGCAAAGTACATGTCGTTATCGAACGAATTTAAAGCAGGTTCTTTTGATGGGTTTCCTATGATTCATGTAACACAGTGGTCCACTCCAGGCGGCCCTAAAGCTGGTCCTATGAGAATTTTAGGTGTATTGGCTACGTTTGCAGCTGCATTTATTTTTTCATTGTTAGTTGCAATAGTGGTGGAAGTTTTAAAAACTCAAAAAGCAAGATTTCAATAGGAATGCTAAAAATCTTCAATGTAGAAAAGGGTTTTTTATGGGCGAGCATCCTCCTTTTTTTTGCTTGCTTGGTATGCTCATTTATTTTTGATAACTTTTTTATTTTAGTTGTACCATTTGCATTAGTAGGTCTTGTTTTGTTGCTACAAGATGTGCGATTGTCTTTTTATTTAATGTTATTTTTCATCCCTTTTTCATTTAATATTGGGGATGTTTTAGACTTTCCTGATGAAATATTTCAATTGATTTTAACCTTGTTTTTTATCTTTTTTTTATTTCAAAATAGATCCAAAATTGAATTCCGAAAAATAGCATTACATCCTTTAGTATTGATCGTTTTATTATCTACTATTTGGTTAGCAATTACTATTTGTTTTTCAACGAATCCATTATTGTCTTCTAAATATTTATTGAAAAAAATATGGTATTTAACCCCCTTTCTTTTATTTCCCATCTTCTTTTTTCAACAAAAAAAAACCATCATTTTTGCGTATCAATTAATTGCCTTTCCCCTTTTTTTGTTAACTGTTTTAATTACGTATCGATATAGTTTGTTGGGTTTTCGATTTGAAGACGTTCAAACTCCTGTAGAACCATTTTTTCAAAACCATGTTATTTATGGCTCTATGCTTTCTTGTATGATCCCCTTGGCTGTTGCTGCGTTAT
>CANGUS010000149.1 GCA_947457085.1 Bacteroidota bacterium | reverse complement strand
TCTTTTCTGGCATCATCTGCCTTGTCTAATGCAATATAAAGTTTAAATTGAGCAGGCGTTAAAATGCGTTTAAATTCTTTATCACGAAGGTTTTGAGCAATGTTTTTTTGTTTTTTCTTGTCTTTTTTAGAATGTTCTTTTGTGTCATATTTTTGGATACTTTGATATACTTTCAAATTGGTAGAATAGATCAAGGCATCTTGTTCTTTTGTCAATTTTAATGACGAGACCATTTCTATTGTTTTCTTTTTTGCTTTTTCTTCTGGCGTTTTTTTTACTTTATCTTGGGCATTCAAAAACGAGCAAATGTTTAATAAGAAGAATAAGAAAAGTATTTTTTTCATGTTACATATTTTACCAAATGTACAAAAACGAATTCGTATCTAAATTAAAAGTTGGCTTTTAATCCTACATTGTAACTTAAAGGTATATTCGGTCTGTATCCTTGAGGGAGATTGGCTATAATGGATTTGTTGTTTGTAAGATTATTAATAGTAGAAAAAAGAGAAAATATTTTGTTGAGTCTATAATTTGCGGATATATCTATGATTAAAAATTCTGCAATCGAATTTACCTCATTGTATTTTGCAATTTCAGTGGGTAAAACAGCATTAGCTTGTCCTGGCTTGGTTCTTGTTTCACCAGTATATCGTCCGGTAAGAGTGGCATTTAATTTTTTATTTTCAAAACCAATACTAGCAGTTAAAATGTGTGGAGTGATAAATGGTATTAAATCGTTTTTGTTGATAGTGCCACTTCCCCAATCGCCACCGCCATTCACAAAAGTTTCTTTAAATTTTGCATTGGTATAAGTATAGACAATATGTATTGGTAATTTTAAAGTTGAATATTTATTTTTTTTATAAAGTAAATCGTATTCCATCCCAATTTCTAATCCTTGTATTTTAGCATTGCCTGCATTAAATAAATCGCCGGTTCCTGCTCCACCGCCAGACAAATTGTCTGAGCCTAAGATGTTATTATAATTGTTTAAAAATCCAACACATTGAAAATATAAACCATTTTTATTTAAACGATATCCAATTTCATAATTGACTGATGTTTCAAAAGTAGCTTGTGAACTTGTGCTTGCAATTGTGGGCATTCCAGGAGGGGAGAATCCTTTATGGATGCCACTAAATGCTACCATGTTGGTATTAATTTCATAATTAAAACCTATGCCTGGTAATAAAATAGATAAATTATTTGTTGCACTTTTTAAACTTGTGCCGAGTCTAGCATTATCGGAAGTGCCGTAATTTTGAAATTTTAAAAGCATATTTTCATAACGGATACCTGGACTTACTTTTAATTTTTTATAACTGATATCATAACTAACAAATGAAGCTAAACTATTAGCACTTCTAATTTGGTTTTCTTGATTTCCTTTTGGCCCAACTGCTGTTTGTATCATGGTACCATTAATCATTTGATATGTAGATTGAGTCGCGTATCTATCCGCTTGGTCGGTATGATATCGAATGCCAACTTCTAATTTATGGACTATATTTTTAGATTTAAAATAATATTGTGCGTTGGTTTGCAATCCTTTTGAATCGTATGTTCTTGCAGCACTTTGATATCCTACTTCACCATTATTTTGTCCAGTCATAATTTGATAAGGTAATTGATAGGTTGAGGGATCTCCTAAAATAGTATTTATGCTTTGTCCTCCAAATAAATTTGCTCTAGACCAATCTCGAAAAGTATTGTTATAATAGGCAGTCGTATTGATTGTAATTTTTTTGTTTGGAGTAACTGTATGAGTCAACGATACATGATTGTGGGTTAAATTTAAAAGATCTCTTTGAGAACCGGCATAACGTCTGTATGGATTTGCTTTAAAGTCTTCGTACGTTAATCCTAAATAAGTTTCATTCCCTTCTTCTGAAGTATTGAGCATTTTCAAAGTGATTGATTGCTGTATTTTGCTATTTTCATTCGTGTGCCAACGCATTTTTCCCATAACATCTCGTCTATCAAAACCAGTATTGTCTCCATTTTCTAGTTGTTTAAAACCATTGCTTGCAATACGGTTTACTTCAAAAACATAATCAAAGTTTTTACGGCTATCACCCACCCAAATTCTCTGTTGATTTGTTGCAAAGCTACCATACGCTATTTGTGCAAAGCCTTTAAACGTATTTGGAATAGCTGTGGATACTAAGTTAACGGCTCCTCCTATTGTGTAAGGACCATATTTTATCTGACTACTACCTTTTAAAACTTCCACACTTTGCATACGGGCAAATGTGGGAAAATAATAAGCTGATGGATCAGCATATGTAGCAGGAGCTATTAAAATGCCATCTTCCATTAATGTAATTTTAGCACTTCTATTTACGGGAGTGCCTCTCAATCCAATATTGGGTCTTAATCCAAAACCTTCTTCATCCCTGACGTTTACTCCGGGGATAATTCTTAAAACATTGTTGATGTTTGGTTGATTTAGTTTTTCTAATTTTCGTAGGCTAATATATTGGCCAGACCCTATTATATATTTCGCTTTATCTCCAACAATTGTGACTTGTTCAATATTCTTAAATCTAAGGGAGTCTTGTTCTGATTGTTGTGCATCTGTTGAAACAGATATTAACAGTAATCCTGCTACTATATACTTTCTCATTCTTCTATTTTATACATACTATTAATTAGGCCGCAAAACTAAGTAGAAGAAAAGGATTGAGTTTTAGATAATAGGAAAAGTGTTTTAGTTATTAGGAAAAACTTGTTTAATTTGTTCAGTTGGTGTAATTCCATAAAAGTTTTTATAGGATTGGCTAAAACTACTTAAAGAGGAATAGCCAACGTTGAATGATATTTCGGTAATATTAGGATTTGCAGCTTGTAACAAATGTTTCGCTTTTTCCATTCTATTTTCTTGAATAAATTCAAAAATGGTTTGTTGAAAAACTTCTTTAAAACCTTTTTTTAGATAACATTGGTTTGTGTTGACATGATTAGCTATAACAGGAATCGTTAAGTTATCTCTTAAATTGTCTAGAATAAATCTTTTTGCTTTTTGGATTTTTTCCAGCTCTATGGGTTTATTTAAAATGCTACAACTATCACACCCTAGCTGAAATATTAAATTATTTTTTTGTGATTGGTAAAGTAGGAATAAAATGGTACTTTCTAAAAATATTTTTTTATGGATCCCAGTTAGTTTGCAATTGATAATTTCTAAAAGCTTTGATTGTGTATTGCAACAAATGGTTTGCTCTTCAATATTAATATCTATAGGTTCATTGTATTTTTCAAAATAGTTTTTTGCAAATCGAATATGAAATTCATAATTATTCTCAGTAAGGTCAAACAAACAGTCATTGGCATTCAGACCAAATGTTAAGTATATATATGAATCGTCTTGAGTTGTTTTACAATGTGACTTCGTTGTTGAAGCATCCACTTTAAAGGATAAGTTAATAAAGTCATTCACGTATTCCATGCTGCAAAAGTAGACTTTTTAGTAAATTTTAAAAAATCAAAAATGTATAAATGAAGTTAAAAGCAATACCAATAAAGAATAATCATTATCTTGAAATAATAATATTCTTTTAATAAAAAACGGCTTCAATATGAAGCCGTTTTTTATTTATTTTAAAATGGGATTAAGCCATTTTGTTTGCGAAATAATGCAATGTTCTTACTAACTGACTAACATAACTATTTTCGTTATCGTACCAGCTCACAGTTTTAACTAATTGAACATCTCCTACAGTCATAACTTTAGTTTGAGTTGCATCAAACAAAGAACCGAAAGAAGTTCCTATAATATCTGTACTAACGATTTCGTCTTCATTGTATCCAAAACTTTCGTCAGCAGCAGCTTTCATAGCAGCATTAATTTCTTCTGCAGTAACTTTTTTAGTTAAAATAGTAGTTAATTCAGTAAGAGATCCCGTGATAGTTGGTACACGTTGTGCAGATCCGTCTAATTTTCCTTTTAATTCTGGCAAAACTAATCCGATTGCTTTTGCAGCACCTGTTGAGTTAGGAACAATGTTTTGAGCAGCAGCACGACCACGACGTAAATCATTCTTAGGATGCGGTGCGTCTAATGTATTTTGATCATTTGTGTATGCATGAATCGTTGTCATGATACCTGTTACGATTCCATAATGATCGTTTAACACTTTTGCCATTGGAGCTAAACAGTTTGTTGTACAAGATGCACAAGAAATAACCGTCTCAGTTCCGTCTAAAATATCATGATTAACATTGAATACTACTGTTTTCAAATCACCTGTTGCTGGAGCAGAAATTACTACACGTTTTGCACCGGCTGTAATGTGAGCCATTGCTTTATCTTTATCTGTAAAGAAACCGGTACATTCTAACACCACATCAATTTGATGATCTCCCCAAGGAATTTGAGCGGGATCTTTTTGCGCATATACTTTTATCTCATTTCCTTCTACTTGAATTGCATTGTCAGAACTAGTTACGTTGTGATTAAAACGACCTTGTGCAGAATCATACTTTAACAAATGAGCTAATGTAGCAGGACTTGTTAAGTCATTTATTGCAACTACATCAATGCCTTGCATGTTATAAATTTGACGATAAACCAAACGACCGATTCGTCCGAAACCATTGATGGCAACTTTTATTGTACTCATTGTTTTTCTTTTTTATGTTTTTAGTAAAAAAATTAATCCTGCAAAATTACAAT
The DNA here is from genome assembly GCA_947457085.1 of Bacteroidota bacterium. Classification (GTDB taxonomy): domain Bacteria; phylum Bacteroidota; class Bacteroidia; order Chitinophagales; family Chitinophagaceae; genus OLB11. The sequence continues at coordinate 549 of CANGUS010000149.1, read as the reverse complement.
CTATAAATGGTAATAGCAATCAATATAAAAAAATAATGTTTAATTTTTTGCTAATTTAAAAATGTTGTTTTACATTTGCACTCCAATCAGATTTGCCGCGTTGGTCAATCGGTTAAGACGCCTCCCTTTCACGGAGGAATGACGAGTTCGATTCTCGTACGTGGTACAAAATAATCCCGATCTTTTTCGGGATTTTTTTATGCCCTTGTATTTCTATATCCCATTTTTTAAGAAGTTTTACCCTATATAAATATCTTTTATTATTTATATGTTGTTCAATTTCTATTTTAGTTAAATATTATTGCAATGTGTAATCAATGTTACAATTGATTTTATTTTTAGTTATGACATTTGCACTTAGAATGAAACAACTCATAACAAGAAATAAATTGACATTTTAAATATGGACGTTAAACAATTATTACAAGACAAAAAAGGAACAATCATTGATGTAAGAACACCCGCAGAATATCAAATGGGTTGTGCTGTAGATTCAGTTAATATTCCTTTGCAAGAAGTTATGGATAGAATGGTTGAAATTAAAACATT
>CANGUS010000148.1 GCA_947457085.1 Bacteroidota bacterium | reverse complement strand
GATCAAATTAAAAGCTATAAAGAAAAAGGCAATTCAATTCAATCAGTTGAACTTGAAGAAATAGTTGATGAAGATGATGATCTAATTATAGATTAACATTTTAAAAAGAGCGTCTAAAATTTAGACGCTCTTTTTTTTACCAATTCATTCTTTCTTTCAAAGTATTTATATGGGCTAAATGATGATTCCCATGCCATGCATACAAACATAAAACATCTTTTATCCTGAATGACTTTTCGTACTGACTGTGGTAATACGTTCTGTTTAATTGATCAGGAGTAAGCGATTTTACTATTTCAATAATTTTTAAATGGATAGCAAAAAGAATGGTGATAGAGTTATTAAAAGGTAAGTTATAATCGGGTGTTTCCGCCCATAAACTTTCGATGTAAGGCTTTATAGTTGGGTTATCTTCGGTTAAAGCTAATTTTATTCTGATTAAACAATTCATGTGGCTATCGGCACAATGATGAATGACTTGATTAATCGTCCAACCGCCTTCTCTATAAGGGGTGTTTAATTGAAACTCCAACAAACTTTGAACCGCGAATTCTAATCGTTTGGGAAAGGTTTCAATATTTAAAATAAATTCTTTCAATTCATTTTCTGTATAATCTTCTTGATATACACATTGCCCAATTGGGTATTTTAATTTTTCTAATTCCATGTTTTATTCTTGAGTAATTGAATTCGAAGTAATTTCTTATAGACTGTAAAAAATTACAACTTGCCTACTAAACTATCGATTATTATTTTCTTTTGATTGCGTTTCTTTTTTGATAAAAAAAGTTCTCTAAAAGAGTTAAATGATTTTTTATAAGAGAGCCCTACTCCTCCTTTTGCCGGATTATTACCCTCTAGATCAGAAGTATTGTTTGCAAAGGTATTTAAACGCAGTCTTCCATCATCTGTTATTAGCACTTGTGCTTTGAAATCTCCATTTAAATTATTGTTTGATGTATTATTTGTAGTTCCTTGTGCACCAACATCAACACTGCTTCCAACATCGAGTATTACCCGATCTTTAAACAAATTAGTAGTCACATTAAACTTAAATTCATTTCTCTGAAATCTGTCTAAATCACTGTAATTGGTAGAATTTTGATAAGCCACATTCAATGAAACATTTTTCCAACCAGTTAAATTTTGAAACTGATTGGTTATTTCATTAGACAACGCAGCACTTACTAAATCAGAAACGGTAGAAACAGCTCCTTGCCCATAAGCATTAGTACTAGCCAATCCTTCTGAAGATTTAAAATCATTTAATAAAAGCAAAACACCAGCTTGAGCAATTAATTCATTTTCATTATTTTTAATTTGCTCTAATTTACTGTAGGCAGTAGTTCCCACAGCTTTATTATCTGGTTGCGTAATATCAAATTTAATGTCTGGCTGCAAGAGAGAGTTAGTCATTAAGATAGTTACAAATGTAGGATATACTCTTTTAGCTTCTGTTAAATCAGCTCCATCAACTTGTCCAATCACCAAAGGATATAATGCTTTTTTTTGTGGTAATTTGTAGATGGCTTTAATGTTCATATTCGCATTTAAAGCATCCCCATTCCATACAATTTTACTACCTTCATCTATTATAAATTCTTTATTAAACAAGCCTCTAAAATTAAATAAATATTTCCCTTCGGTAATTTGATAGGTTCCATTCATATCAATTGAATTACCTAAATCAATTACCAAACGAATGTCGCCATTGCCTCTTGCAATAATTTCTTCCCCTGTATTTGCATCTAAAATAATAGCTGTTTCTGCATTAGGCGTGGCATCAATATTCATATTTAATTTCACATAGCTAGACCTTCTTTTCTTATTATTTTCTTGAATTTGATAGCTCCCAAGTTGCTTGTAACGAACAAAATCATAAGTAGAAGCATCTCCTTTAGAATTGATTGGAAGATAGAATTTTGAACCCTTTAAAGGCTTTACATCCATATCTACATTGATATCATTTAAAACTCCTGCCAAATCAAGATTTATTTTTGCTGGTACATATCCATAAAACAATTCATTTTCATATTCTTTTGTATTCAAACATAAAAGATCGTTTGATTTTAAATTAAAATTCAAAAAGAAATCTGTAAAATTATCATGTGTGATATATCCTTTCACCAATCCTTGATAATTCCCATCTCGTTCATCTTTCAAATAAAAATCATCCATTTCGATATAATGATTGTTGAATTTCAATTTGGCATCCTCTATTGTATAGGTGGTGCCTAAGAAAATAACTTTCACAGATGCATTGTCTAATTTTATAGCCCCTGCTATTTTTGGCTCATTTAATTTACCTTTCACGGTTACTTTACCCGTAGCAAATCCTTTTAAGTTTTCAATATAATCAGAAAAAAATTGATTGATAAATGAAATACTTTGTTTTTTTAATGATGCTTCTATATTAATAGAACTATCTTTTACATTGATATTACCAGCTACTTGTGCAAAATTTTCATTTCGCTCAATGCTCGTACTTTTATCGATATCTATAATTTGATTTTGTACATCATAGTTTGCTATTAATTTTATTAAACCAAGTGTATCATTATCAATTCGTACTTCATTATCAGAATAAACATTTGCTTTAATATAAGGTTTTTGGGTAAAATCTTTTACTTGCACAATTCCATTCAATCGTCCATAATAACGGGGATTTGCAGAAGTGTAATCTGAAATACTTTCTAAATCAATGTCGTATAAATTAATGCTAACATTGTTAACCGACGTGTTTTCGGAATTGATCGTTATTCTTTGAGACCCATTTTCTATCACTACATCTTTAATTAAAACTTCCTTTCCAATCACTATATTTTGTTGGCTATAAAACTGCCAACTATCATTTTTTAAACTAATTTTTGATGGTAATAAATTGAGGTATAAACTATTTTTAAATGCTGTTGCTTTACAATTGATGGAAGCAACTCCCAGCAAATCATTCATACTTTGCGTATTAATAGAAAGTGAAGCCGTGTCATTGGCCATACTGGAGTTTAATTGTAGTGATGGAATAACAATTTCATCATTATATAAAACATTATCTGTGGTCGCGTTGAAGTCTAAACTATTAAAATCTCCACCACCAACTAACACAATATCTTTTATTTTCAAGTCATTGTATCCGAAAGAAGGAATATTTACATCTAAAGCTAATTTCTGATAAATAGTATTTAATTCTCCATTGATAGTAGACCCTGTAATACCATTAAATGTTGGAATAAATGTTTTTAAAATAGAATCTGCATCTTTTATAGATGCATTAAACACAAATGCTTGATTTTTAAAATAGACAGGTCGTGTAATATATTGTGGTAAATAGTGAGACAAATAAATTTGAAATGCATTTTCTAACTCTGAAATATTAAACTTCCCTTTAATTTCTGCATCAGCTATGGAGCTGGTTAAACGTAGAATTTTTTCACTATTGATATTGATGGATTCTAATAATAATTCCTCTGTAAATATTGTATGGTCGCCATTTTTTATACTGATATTTTTCAGTAAAGCGGATCCCGTAAAATTGTCTAAATTATCTCCTGTAAAATTTAACGTGGCTAAACCAGATGCAATGATAGGCTCTTTCGTAATGCCCATTTTTTGCAAATTGATGCTAATAAATCTTGAATTGAAATTATAGAAAGGTTGTTTCCCACTGAGATCTAATTTGCCATTTAAATTCAATGCTAATTTTTCATCTTGTGAAACAAAAATACCGTCAAATTTCTTTTTTGAAACCAGCCCATTAATTGTTAAATCTTTATATTGAGCACCATCAACATCTATTCGTTTTACTGTTGCATTTATTTTTGCATCTAATGTATTGATATCAAATCCTTGCCCATCAATTTGACCATTCATACTTAAAATCCCAACCTTGTTTTGCTTCACCAATTTACCTAATTGCAAATTATCTGTTTGAAGCATTCCTTTATAGGTAGTATTTTTAGGCTTGAAATTCATGTTTAAATCCAATACAGCATTCCCCAATGTAGTATTCAAATTTCCTTTGACATTAAATTCATCCACCTTGCCTTTATAAGTTCCAATGAATTCAATTTTCTTTAAATCATTCCATGCAACAGCGTTGGTTTTTGTTTGTGGGATAAGTTTATTTAGCTCAGAGCCACTGGTTAACAGATCTTTAGATTCTACATCAAAAATAGTACTGTCTACATCGGGCAAACCTAGTACATGTGCATTTCCTGTAAATGAAGTATTCAAAGTTGAAAGCGCAATATTCTTAACTTTTAAATCTTTTACAGTTCCGTCTACATCCCCAGCGACATTAACCACAATGGGATATTCATTTAAAATGTTAGCAAAGTAACCAACATCTAGGGACGAAACTGATGATTTTTTCAAGGAAGCAATCATTCTTACTTTATCTATATAATCATTGAAATCATGAAAATTTCTGTAGCGCATTTCATAATAATCTGATACTGTTGAATGATTGGTTTTTAATAATAAATTAGATAATACACTTTGCACTTGAGAAACTTTTGCCTTGGCATGCATTTCATTGATAGAAATTCCACTACGTTCTACTGCAGTTAAATTTTTGATATCTGAAAAAATAGTATCCGCAATAACTTTTGTGTTTTCCAGTACAATATTCAAGTTGGTAATTCCAATATGACTTTCATCAAATTCAGCTGATTTAGGTATTCGATTACCATCATTGTAATTGAAAATTGAATTTTGCAATGTTATTTTATTAACAGCCAATGAAAATAAATCAGGATTAAATGGAGTTCCCCAATCGGTTGAATCAATTATTTTTTTTCTTTTTGGCCGATTGCCAACATATTCTTTTACATCAATGTTTGCTTCATGAAATATAATTTCATGAATTTTTAATTTCTTTTGATCGATATTTAATTCATCTACTTCTATATTCAGTTCAGCAAATGCAAAACGCATATTCTCTCCCACCCAAGCATCATCCATATAAAACTTAACATTATTAAATGCAATGTTTTTTATGTCTATTGTAGGATTTGAGGTAGTTACTTTTTCTTTTCTAGGTTGAATTTCTTCAACTTTTGTGGAGTCATTTTGGGAACTCCCGTTGAGTGCTAGCGCAATAAAATCATAATTCCAGATTGAATCTTTTGAACGATTTAAAAATACCTTCGCATTTTCTATTGTTGCATATCGAATGACAGCGTTTTCATTATTCCAATAGTTGCTCAACAACTCACTGGTTTTCAATTG
>CANGUS010000147.1 GCA_947457085.1 Bacteroidota bacterium | reverse complement strand
TTGTAAATCCTTCTGGAGGTATTGAGTTTAAAGGCTTGGCAATTTCAGGCATGTTTTATAAAGGAACGTTGAAGAAATTAGATGTAAAAACAGAAGCTTTTCATTGTGGGCAATTCAAAGGGGCACATGAACCATATTCGAGAGAAAATTTCAGTGATGCCAATCGTTTTCAATTGACTGCTTTGTTAAATGATTTTTATGCAGAGTTATTAATGGCGATTTCAAAAAAATCTGGTTTAGATACCGCTACATTAGCAAAAATGGCAAATGAAGGAACTATCAAATTCCCTAAAGATGCAGTGGCTTACAAAGTAATTAATGGCACCCGATTCTCTGATGAAGTTGAATTGTCAATTAAAAATAAATTAGCAATTAAAGAAACAGATAAAATTTCTTTTATTTCACCTGACGATTATGCAGAAACAATAGTTGATAAAACGGCTACAGATAAGATCGCTATTTTATATGCCGAAGGAGCTATTTATGACGGGGAAGGAGATGAAGAGATTTATTCAAAAACATTTACTAAAAGTATTCGTAAAATTAAAAATGACGATAAAATAAAAGCCGTTGTTTTACGTATTAATTCACCAGGAGGGAGTGCATTGGCGAGTGAAGTTATGTATCATGAATTGGAGCAATTAAACAAAGTAAAACCAATTATAGTGAGTATGGGCAACTACGCAGCGAGTGGAGGATATTATTTATCTTGTGCTGGGGACAGTATTTTTGCAGATCAAAATACACTAACAGGTTCCATAGGTGTAGTAGGCGTTATGTTTAATATGGGTGAATTTTATAAAAATAAATTGGGCATTACCACAGATGTTGTTAAAACTGCTGAACATGCAGATTTTCCTAATTTAACTCGACCAATGTCTGAGTTTGAACACAATTGGATTCAAGGATTTTTAGACACTACCTACATGTTATTTAAATCTCGTGTAGCAAAAGCAAGAAATTTGACTATGCAAGAAGTAGAGGAGTTAGCTCAAGGTCATGTTTACAGTGGGAAAGCGGCATTGAATTTAAAATTAATTGATGGATTGGGGAATGTTGATCGAGCATTAAAAAGCGCTTCAGCTATGGCTAAAGTAACTGATTATAAAATCGTAGAATACCCAAAACCAATAGATAAAGTGCAAGAAATAGTTAATCAATTATCTGGAAATAAACGTGAGGAAGCCATCATGAAAAAAGTATTGGGCGAGGAATATGTTGTTTTTAAAGAAATACAAAAAGTAAAAAGTCAACAAAATCAAGTGCAAATGGCATTGCCTTGGTTGTTTGATATTCGATAAACAAATATATATTTAATTCATTAAATCCGTCAATAATTGTTGACGGATTTTTTATTTCATACGTTTCAATTATGAAAATAAATTGATTTGTCACTTAATTGTATGTGTATCTTGTAGTAATAATTCTGTTTATCCACTTAATCTTAAAAAAATGACAATTCTATGATATTTATTGTGTTCTAATTTGCTTGTTTTATCATTTAAAAATAGAAATTTGCATTGTCATTTATGAGGTATACTTACTATTTACTTTTTGGGATATTTATCTTCTTTTCATCTTGTGAAAAAAAAGAGATGCCAATTACTTTGCCTGCTAAAGGAGATGGTTCAATGTTGCAAGTGGATATGGGGGAAAATTATGAATATCAATTTTATATAAATTTAGATTTAGGAAAAGTAGTCCACGCGACTAAAAATAATTTGTATCATTTAGCCTTTCAATCTGGAGGCAATCAAAAAGCGGTACTTACAAATAGTGGTCAAGGAATGGCCGTCTATAATACCGGTAAATCAGATTTTGCAGCGGTTGGTTTTAATGACACTTTAATCGCTTACAAAAATTGGAAATATGATGCTCCAAGCAATGATATCGATTCTTCTGCCATAGGAAATTGGAATACAGAAAGTCAAGTTTATTTAATAAAACTTGGCAAAACAAATGCGCGGGTAAGAAAATTTCAAATTAAATATGTAGATGCATTTCAATATATCATTCATGTGGGGGATTTAAATTCTTCTATCGGTACAGACATCATTATTTTAAAAAATAAAGATCAAGTATTTACTTATTTTTCATTTGATTTTTTAACTACTGTGACTGATGTTGAGCCAGCACCTAATGTGAAATGGGATTTTGTATTTACATTGTATAATAAAACCTTTTATGACCAAAATCCTGCTCTACCTTATGTCGTAAATGGCGTCTTGTTTCACCCAGCGACTCTAGGAACTGTTGATTCAAATTCTATATACAATGCTATCAATAAAGATTTTGCTTCTTCTCGTTCATTGGTTTCTAAAAAGGATCTCATTGGTTATTCATGGAAAAATTATGACCGCGATCAAAATTTATATACTATGAATAATAGGTATAATTTTATTATTCAAAATGGAGATGGTCGATTTTACAAACTTCGTTTTATTGATTTTTACAGCGCAACAGGAATAAAGGGTAGTCCAAAGTTTGAGTATAAAGTGCTAGAATAGAAATAACAATTCTTTTAAGAACATTCTTGGTAAATTTGCAACACATGCAAAGAATTTATTTTGATAATGCAGCTACAACCGCTGTTGATGAGGATGTTTTAAAGGCTATGTTGCCTTATTTTACAGAAAAATTTGGAAACGCTTCCTCCATATACTCCTACGGAAGAGAAACTAAAATGGCCATTGAAAAAGCCAGAAAATCTGTTGCAAAAATATTAAATACAAGTCCGGGTGAAATTTTTTTTACTAGCTGTGGAACCGAAAGTAGCAATACCGCAATTCATGGCGCTGTTCGTGATTTAGGATGTAAACACATCATAACTTCACCTATTGAACACCACGCCACATTGCATACTGTAGAGTATTTAAAATCAACGGGTGCTTGTAAAGTAAGCTATGTTAAATTGACTGACAACGGGCATGTTAATTTACATGATTTGGAAAGTTTGTTGAGTGAAAGCAGCGAATCAACTTTAGTTACATTAATGCATGCTAATAATGAAATTGGAAATTTATTAGACATTGAAAAAGTGGCTTTTTTGTGCAAAAAATACCAGGCAATTTTTCACACTGATACAGTGCAAACGATCGGTCATTTTCATTTTGATTTGCAAAAATTTCCTATCCATTTTTTGAGTGCATCTGCACATAAATTTCATGGCCCCAAAGGATCTGGCATGTTATATATCAATAAAGAAGTTACTATAAAACCTTTCATCAATGGCGGGGCACAAGAAAGAATGATGCGTGCTGGTACAGAAAATGTACCCAACATTGTTGGTTTCGCAACTGCCTTAGAAAATGCAACAGCAAATTATGAAAAAGACAGCCAATATATTTTGAGCTTAAAAAAATATTTAAAAACAGCTTTGTTGTCTAGCATAAATGGACTTGAAATTAATGGCGATGATGGAGAACAAAGTTTATACACTGTTTTAAATGTTTCATTCCCTAAAAATGAAAAGACAGAAGTATTAAGCATGAACCTAGATATTGCCAATATTTGCGTTTCAGGGGGTAGTGCTTGCAGCAGTGGTGCAGAGGGTGGTAGTCATGTTATAAAAGCAATTTATCCATATAAAAATACAGTACCCATTCGCTTCTCATTTAGCAAATACAATACAAAAGATGAGGTGGATGTTGTCGTAGAAAAGATAAAAAACTTACTTTCTTAAAAAAAGAAAAAAAATAGTTTAAATACTATTTGTTAGTTTTCAAAATCGTTCTATATTTGCACTCCGAATTGCCTGATGGTGTAATGGTAGCACAGCAGTTTTTGGTACTGTTAGTCTTGGTTCGAATCCAGGTCGGGTAACTTGAAAAATAAGATCGTCTTTATGACGGTCTTTTTTTTGTAGCTAAAAAAAATCCTGCATCTAAAATGCAGGATTTTTTTATTTTTATCTGTAAAAATTATTTGTGTAATTTCATAAATTCTGTTACGCTATCTAACATGTGATTAATTTGAATTTCATTTAATCCATGATGACAAGCCATCAACATTCCTCCTCTCATTACCTTATCAGATTCAGCATAACCATTTGCGCTGGCCTTGTGCGCACAGTTTTTAAATCCTGGTTGACGAAGTATATTTCCTGTGAAAACAGTACGGGTTTGAATGTTTCTTTTTTCTAAGAATATTTGTAAATCTCTGCGTATAAAAGGAGCGGTTTCTCTAACTGTTACTGCAAATGCCAACCACGGTGTTCTTGATTTTGGCAACTGATTCGGTAAAATAAAATATTCTTCATACTGCTCAAAAAACTTACGAATTCGAGTATAATGAGCTGTTCTTAAATCAATGTTAGTATTGAGTTTCCCTAATTGAACTAAACCAAATGCTGCGCCCATTTCAGAAGGTTCAATGTTGTAACCTGGTTCTTCAAATACAAATTTAGCATCGTAAGGAATGCCGTCAACTTCTACATTGAAACGATTTTCAATCAACTCACTTTCTACAAATAATGATGAAGAACGGCCCCAACTTCTCAATAATTTTCCTCTTTTTAAATGGGCATCTTCATTTACACAAAGCATTCCACCGTTTCCACCACAGTTAATAATGTGAGAACCATAAAAACTGGTTGTACTCATATCTGTATATCTACCACTGCTTACTCCATCAATTTCTGCACCCAAAGTATCTGCACTGTCTTCCAATACGAATAAATTGTGTTTGTCTGCAATCTCACGAAGCATTTTCCAATCTGGTAAATTGCCTATTAAATTAGGGATTACCATAGCTTTTGTGTTGGCAGTAATCATTTCTTCTACTTTGCTAGCATCTAAATTGTAGGTGCCTTCTTCCACATCCACAAATGAAGGAATCCAACCCTTTTTTACCAATGGAGCAACAGTAGTTGAAAAGGTAAGGGCAGGAGTGATGATTTCAGCTCTTGGCTCATAATCCAACAAATCTGCCGCCAAATACAACGCACTTGAACCAGAATTTACACCAATACCATACTTTTTGTCGTAAAGTGAAGATACTTTTTCTTCTAACTCTCTCACGTTTTTACTCATTTGTGTAGTTGTTTTCAACACATTTACGACTGCATCTATTTCTTCTTGACCATGAACGGTGGTTCCATAAGGAACATAAGGGTATTGACTCATTGAATTATTTTAATGGTTGCAAATTTATTCAATGATTTCGATAAAGCTCTTTTTATTTCCTTAAAGTTTTTATAAAACATAGAGGAAGCCTATCTTATCAAATTAATTGCTTTCAAGTCTTTTTTTCTGTTTTAAATTGAATTTTGGA
>CANGUS010000146.1 GCA_947457085.1 Bacteroidota bacterium | reverse complement strand
TTATTGACCCTTTTAATGGGCAACAAGATATTGAACGCAAAATTTTAAGAACGCCCTTGGAGCCTGCTCAAACTTTCTCGGATGACCCTTTGAGAATGCTTCGCACCATTCGTTTTGCCACTCAATTGCAATACACCATAGAAGAAAAAACCTTGCAAGCCCTCTGCGAAAATGCCCCTCGCATCGATATTATTTCAAAAGAACGCATTGTTGAAGAATTAAATAAAATATTGGCTTGTAAAAAACCTTCCATTGGTTTTGATTTATTATACACAACGGGCATTTTGAAACGTATTTTCCCTGAATTGGTAGATTTAGCAGGGGCACAATATATTGACAGCATTGGACATAAAGATAATTTTTATCATACCATTCAAGTAGTAGATCAATTGGCTCCTCATACCGATAATCTCTGGTTACGCTGGGCTGCGTTGTTACACGATATTGGGAAACCCGCTACGAAACGCTTTGAAAAAGGTCATGGTTGGACGTTTCATAACCATGAATGGATTGGAAGTAAAATGGTGCCCGGCATTTTTAAAAAATTAAAATTGCCCTTGAATGAAAAAATGAAATATGTTCAAAAACTCGTTCAATTACATCACAGGCCCGTGAGCCTAACAAAAGACAGCATTACCGACAGTGCTATCCGAAGATTATTATTTGATGCGGGAGAAGAAATTGATGATTTAATGTTGCTTTGCAATGCTGACATCACTTCTAAAAATCAAGAAAAAGTAAAACGCTTCAGAGAGAATTTTAACTTGGTAGCCGAACGTATGAAAGCCGTTGAAGAGCAAGACCAAATTAGAAATTGGCAACCCCCTATTTCTGGAGAGTTAATTATGGAAACCTTTAATTTACCTCCTTCAAAACTTGTGGGCGAACTAAAAGACGCGGTGAGAGAAGCCATTTTAGATGGAATGATTAAGAACGATTATGATGAAGCCTATCAATTCATGATTCACAAAGCAAATGAATTAAATATAAAAGCTATTTAGTATGTTTGCTTTCAAGAAAAAATAATATGTCTTTATTAAAATTTACGATCAGTTGGGACGAAGATAATGCTACCTTCAGAGACGTTGAAGTGCTTACAAATCAAAGTTTTCACGACTTACATACTTGTATAAAAACCGCTTTTCAATTTCCGGATACCATGGAAGCTTCTTTTTTTATGACCGATAATTTTATTCATAAAGGAAGAGAAATTTCTTCTACTGTAGAAAAAAATTTACGTGATGCCCCTGCATTAAGCATGAGAAAAACGCCTATTGGCGCATTGATGAACGACCCTCACCAACAATTTATTTATGAATGTGTGCACCCAAAAAATTGGACCTTGCATTTAGAAGTTATTTCCTTGAAAGAATTTCTAATGGACTCAGATCAATTCCCTCGGGTAACTAAAAGCGAAGGTATTTCACCGAGTCAGTTTGGTATTTTAGGCAAAGAAAAAGATGCGGTGATGGAAACGCTTGAAATATATGATTTAGCCGGCGACGCAGAAGGATATGGTGATGAAGGTGAAGATGAGGTGATTAGTGATGAAGACATGGGCAATTTTACAGAAGATTAATAATTTGATAAATTGAAAAAACTCATTGTAATTGCGGGGCCTACTGCCAGTGGCAAAACAGATTTAGCCATTCAGTTAGCACAACATTTTAAAACCGAAATTCTATCGGCAGATAGCAGACAATGTTATCAAGAATTAGGCGTTGCTGTTGCAAAACCCAGTCAAGAACAATTGCAATCTGTCAAACATCATTTCATAAACTCCCACAGCATTCATGACGAAGTATCCGCAGGCGAATATGAACGTTTTGGGCTCGCCGTGTTAGATGAAATTTTTACTAAAAACGACACCGCTATTTTAGTGGGAGGTACTGGTTTATACATCAAAGCCATTTGCGAAGGTATAGACGAAATGCCGGCAATTGATGAAACCATAAAAAAAGAAGTAGAAGTTAACTATCAAAAAAATGGATTGAGTTGGTTACAAAACGAAGTAAAAAACTCTGACCCCGATTTTTATGCGATAGGCGAAACCGATAACCCCATGCGTTTAATGAGGGCTCTTACCTTTAAATTGTCTACACAAAAGTCTATCCTTGCTTACCGAAATTCAACCATAAAAAAACGTCCTTTTGAAATCGAAAAATATGCCATAGACATTGAGAAAGCCCCCTTATATAAAAACATCAATGACCGAGTAGATTTAATGATTGCTCAAGGTTTAGTTGCAGAAGCTGAATTTCTATTTTCTAAAAAACATTTAAAAAGCTTGCAGACAGTTGGCTATACTGAGCTGTTCAGTTACTTTGAAGGCCATGGCGATCTTGCCTTTGCTATAGATAAAATAAAACAACATACCCGCAATTATGCCAAAAGGCAAATCACTTGGTTTAAAAACCAAGGTCAATACACCATGTGCTCAGCAAAGGAAATCGCAAAGACCTTGATGCAATTAAACGATTAGATTTTTTATTTGCTTGCTTTTTTTCTGCATTGTAGATCTTCATTCGCTGATTACACAATTTCTACAAACTGAATATCCTGCTCAAAATCTCTGCACTCTTTTTGTACACGATGTTTTTGCGTATCCGTAATAAAAAGTTGTGTATGAAGTCCTTTCACATATTGAATCAATTTTTCACTCCTAGACTCATCTAACTTTTCAAAAATATCATCCAATAACAAAATAGGTTTTTGTGCTAAATAATGATGAAGCAATTGATACTGCGCTAATTTTAATGCGAACAAAAATGATTTTCGTTGTCCTTGTGAAGCTACTTGTTTTAAGGGCATCCCGTTCATCGTAAATGCTAAATCATCTTTGTGTATTCCATAATTTGTTCTGGCAGTAACCACATCTTTAAACAAATTTGTTTCTAATAAATTCAACAAAGAATCATTGAGCAATTTGGAATCATATTCAATTTTTATTTCTTCAATATCATTCGCAAGCACTTGGTATATATGGGTAGCTTCCTCTATGAGTTTTTCTACAAAAAACTTTCGCTTCATTACAATGGGCTCAGCATGATGGTTTAATTGCTCATTGTATAATTTCAGCAATGTTAAATCAACTGGAATTTCCCCTTTACAACTTTTTAAATAGGCATTTCGTTGCACCAATAATTTAGCATAGCTTGAAATATGTTGCAAATAAACAGGATCAATTTGAGCTATCATTCCATCTAAAAACTTGCGCCTCAATTCACTACCTTCTGTTATTAATTGAGTATCATCTGGCGCTATCATGACAGACGAATATTTACCAATGTGGCTGGATAATTTTGAATACACTTCTTCATCACAAGAAAATTCTTTTTTCCCATTTTCTCGAATGATACATTTCACTTCTCTTTCATCATCAAACCGCCCTTTGATAAACATGCCTTGGGTGCCATTTTTAATGCAATGGGAATCGTTTGAAACAAAATAACTTTTCGTAAAACACAAATAATAAATAGCATCTAAAATAGATGTTTTGCCTACTCCATTTTTGCCAATCAAACACACCACCTCTTTTTCAAACACAAAAGTTTGTTGTTCGTAATTTTTAAAATGAAACAGCGAAATGTTTTTTAATGACGACATGAATCACAAATATACAGATGCTTCAGTTGATTGTAAAAATGTATATTTTTAGTCTACACCAATAAACTAAAATAGGAAACTATAAATCCGGAGCACTTACTCAAGCAATCTCTTTATATTAATAGCCTCTTTCCTTTTTTAGAATGGCAATTGCTTTACTCTTGAATAGTAATCCACCTAAAACACCATATACAAAACCACCGATATGTGCCCAATACGCCACATTGTCCCCTACAATTGTTTTGCCTAAATTACCATACCCACTCATGAATTGCTGAGCGATCCAAATACCTAAAAACAAAATAGCAGGTACCCGAACAGAACTCAATAAAAACAACACAAACACCTTGACTTTAGAAGTTGGAAACATCACCAAATAGGCGCCCAAACAAGCCGAGATGGCTCCAGAAGCTCCTATGCTAGGAACAACACTTCCCATATTAAAATATACATGCGTTAATGAAGCAACCACTCCTCCAATCAAGTAAAATAAAATGAATTTAAAATACCCAATTGTTGCTTCGATATTGTCTCCAAAAATCCATAAAAACAACATATTACCTATTAAGTGAGACCAACCTCCATGCAAAAACATATTCGTAAACAAAGTCCCCAAATCTTGAGCATGCATTATTTCAGATGGAATACAACCATACATCAAAACATAACTTTGTTGCTCAGCAGCTGGCATATAAATTTGCTTAACAAACAACCAGATATTGATTGCGATGAGTGCGTATGCAAAAAATGGCTTTGTTCCATTTTTGATATTGGTATCGCCAATTGGGAAAAACATAGGATTGCTTAATTTTTTAAATAATATTGAAGACTGTCTATATCCACTTTTTTATAAAAAGTTTGTTGCAATATTTTATGCTGGTTGTAAACCATTACTTGCGGAATGCCTTTGTACTCAAATATTTTTTTAGTCATATTTGCCATCTCAACAGAAACCGTCATTGAAACATCGTCTGTGATACCAGCTTCATTGATAAAATCTTGCAATTTGTCATATAAATTATTGCCTGTTACCAATAAAATCGTGGTGTTTTTAAATTCACTCATGCGACTTTTTAGTTCGTTGGTAGCACCAATGCAATGCCCACAGCCTGGATTAAATAACATCAAAATAAAACTGTTATTTCTAGGAATATCTTTGTTGGTAAAAACGGTTCCTTTGGAAGTCAATACCGAAAAATCAAAAAGCGGAGCGCCTATTACTGCATCTGGTTTTTCTGGTTTGGTTGCTACCACCGTATCTGCATGATTATGTGTTGCTACAATCACCTCCTCCTTTTTTTGATTCTTTTTTTTATTTTTTGCAATCACTAAGAAGGAACAAAAAATGAATACAATCGAAATTATTTTTTTCATCTCTTAACTCTTTTTAATTTTTGAATGGAGTAATAAATCAGCCAATACTATGTTTGCATAAGCAATTACCACAGGCACCGCACGTGGCACTGCACATACATCGTGTCGGCCATTGATATGGACAGTTTGTTTTTCGTTTGCTTGATTCAAGGTTTCTTGCGGTTGTTGTATACTGGATATGGGTTTAAAAGCAACCCTAAAAAACACGTCTTCTCCATTGCTAATGCCTCCTTGAATGCCACCACTGTGGTTTGATTTTGTTTTCATTTTGTCATCAACGAATTCAAATAAATCGTTGCTTTCGCTGCCTTTTAAAGCGGCATTGGC
>CANGUS010000145.1 GCA_947457085.1 Bacteroidota bacterium | reverse complement strand
TCTTCTAAATTACATCTAAAAGCCAACAGGGTATTGTCTTTCAATAAGTATTGTCCAATCTGTAAATTTAAAATAGCCTCTAACAATTCATTCGAAGGAAATAATCCGCTATTGATAAACACATTGTCTTCCTTTACATTCAAAGGATATTTTTCTTGAAGATGCAGTGCTGTTTTATAACTAACTTTCACTTTCAAATGATGTTCCCATTTTTGAGTAATTGTTAAAATCCCGCAACGCATTTCTGACACCGGACGAGTATGAGTTAGAGGCAAAAAGTTCGAATATCTTTCGTCATCAAATAATATGAAGTTCATGTATAATTTTATTTTTTAATGATTTTTTAATGTCTTAGCATCTTGATTACTAGCATCGGGTTTTTTATCTAATATTGTTTTGATTATATGAAAACCAGCAAAAGATATTGGATAAGCAATTAAAGCAAATGGAGTAATTGATAAGATATTATTTTTATCAATCACATAAAAAAGAGAAGCAATGTTTATCCCAATGAAAAACCCAAAAAACCATAGGGAAAGGAAATAAAAAATCCAATGAGTAGGAGGTAATCCTTTTTTTACAGCTTTTTTATAGATGTATTTACATAAAAAAAAGAGTACAATAATGTCCATTTATATAATTTTTACAAATGTAGTAATATTTATTTCTCATCCTTTTATAAACGTTATTGGTTTACTAACATTTTAATTACTTAACATAATATTAATTATGAGAAATAAATAAATAACTCATTTTAGATCAAAATAAGCAAATTCATACTTCTACACGACTTGCTAACATTGAGAAACAGAATAAAAAGTTAGATTATATTTGTAAACTATTTATTTAACAGAATGATAATACCTAAAGGCAAACTAATTCCAATTGGAGGAGCTGAAGATAAAGGAACTGACTTAGAGACTGGATTTATTCAACGAAATAATTTAAATTTTTTTGAACAAGGCATATTGAGAAGAATTGTAGATGAAACAAAACATGGTGTAAATAGCAGAATTGAAGTAATTACAACTGCATCTTTGATTCCTTTTGAAGTTGGGGAAAATTATTTAGATGCCTTTAATAAACTAAATTGTACAAATGTAGATCTTATTCATATTCGAAATCGAGAAGATGCTTCAAAATTAGAATATATACAAAGAATACTAGAAGCAGATTGTGTGATGATGAGTGGCGGAAATCAAATGCGTTTAACAGCGATTTTTGGAGGTACCGAAATTTATAAAATCTTACAAGATAGATATATCAATGAAGAAGGATTCATTTTAGCGGGAACCAGTGCAGGTGCAATGGCAATGAGCAATACCATGATTTATGAAGGGAATGCGGCAAATGCTCATTTAAAAGGTGCTGTAAAAGTAACGACAGGTTTAGCCTTCATGGGTGACGTAATTTTTGATTCTCACTTTGATAAACGAGGTCGCTTTGGAAGATTGGCACAAGCTGTAGCGACTAATCCTGCTTGTATTGGTATTGGATTAGGAGAAGACACTGGCTTATTAATTACCGATGGAAACTTTATGGAAGCCATTGGCTCTGGTATGATTATTATTATTGATGGACATGATATTCGATATTCTAACATTGCCGATTTAGCCGATGGAGCCCCTATTTCAATCGAAAATTTAAAAGTTCACTTTTTAGCAAAAGGAAATAAATATATTTTAAACGAACGTAAATACATTGAACAAGCAAGTTCTGAATACGAAAAAACAACAGTAGAATAATATTATGTTAATTTATACTCTCCCATTTATATCTGCATTTATTGGTTGGTTTACCAATTGGATAGCCATTAAAATGCTATTTCACCCTCGATTAGAAAAAAATATTTTAGGATTTAAAATACAAGGTATTTTCCCAAAACGACAAGCTCAATTTGCTGAAAAATTAGGTCAATTGGTTTCTAAAGAATTAATTTCTTTTGATGATATCGCTTCAAAAATTAATTCTCTTCAAACATTAGAAAAATTAGTACCTACTATTGAGTTGCATGTAAATCAATTTATAGATGTAAAATTAAAAGAAGAAATTCCTTTATTATCTATGTTTATAACAGGTAATACGATGGATAGTATTAAAAAGGGCATTGTAAAAGAATTTGAAAATATGTTTCCAACTCTAGTGGGAAATATGACCAATAATATTCAACAAGACCTAAATATTGAAAAAATAATCACAGAAAAAGTACAAGCTTTCAGCTCTGATAAATTAGAAGAAATTTTAATGGCGATTATGAGCAAAGAATTCAAATTTGTAGAAATTATTGGTGCCGTATTAGGTTTCTTGATTGGTTTATTACAAGTTCTATTGACATTAATTGACAAATAACCACTCCCCTTTTATCGAGACTTCTCAGAAAATTTCCATTTCTGTAAAAACAAATCAGGAATTAGATAAATTAAATTAATCCTATATTTTCAAAAAATAAATTTAAGTTTACAAGTGCATTTTATCAATACAACAAATGCATTCTAATTAAAAATAGAAGTTATGGAATTAGCAAAGCGTCTAACAAAAATAGAAGAACCTCAAACGATTAAAATGGCTAAATTAAGCCGTGAATTGAGGGCCCAAGGAAAAGACATTATTGATTTAAGCTTAGGTGAACCCGACTTTAAAACACCACAACATATTATAGATGCTGCCATTTCTGCCATGAATAATGGATTTACCAAATACCCTCCTGTAGCTGGGTTCCCAGATTTACGACAAGCAATTTGCGATAAATTTAAACGGGACAACAATTTGGACTATTCGATCGAAAACGTAATGGTTTCTACAGGGGCAAAACAATGTTTATACAATGCAATAATGAGCATTATAAATGAAGGCGACGAAGTGATTATTCCAACTCCATTTTGGGTTACATATGCAGATATTGTTAAACTAGCTGATGGAACGGTAGTAAAAATTTCAGCTACATTTGAAAATGAATTTAAAATAACACCACAACAATTAGAGGCTGCAATTACTCCGAAAACTAAATTGTTTATGTTTTCATCTCCATGTAATCCTACAGGGGCAGTTTATTCTAAAGAAGAATTAAAAGGATTGGTAGATGTATTTGTGAAATATCCTAACCTATTTATCTTATCTGATGAAATTTATGAACACATCAATTTTGTAGGCAAGCATGAAAGCATCGCACAGTTTGCCGAATTGAAAGATCGTGTTTTAATTGTAAATGGTTTCTCTAAAGGATTTGCCATGACGGGTTGGCGCTTAGGATTTTTAGCAGCACCTAAAGAAATTATTACTGCTTGTGAAAAACTACAAAGTCAATCAACTTCTGGGCCCAATTCAATCACACAAAAAGCAGGTGTTGCTGCCTTAAATGGCGACATGAAACCCACTCAAATGATGCAAGATGCATTTAGAGAACGCAGAGATTATTTAGTATCGGCATTACGGGAAATTAAAGGATTTCAAGTAAATAACCCGCCAGGAGCGTTTTATGTGTTCCCTAATATCGAACAGTATTTAGGCAAAGGCGACATTCAAACTGCCGAAGATTTTTGTATGTATTTGTTAGACAAAGCACAAGTAAGCACTGTTACAGGTAATGCGTTTGGTGACCCACATTGTTTCCGTATTTCATATGCAACTTCGTTAGATACGTTGAAAGAAGCTGTAAAGAGAATTAAGGAAGCAGTCTCAATGTTGAATGATTAATGATTTTTTTTAGAAATAGTAAAAATGTTGAAAGTAATTTCAGCATTTTTTTTGACCTATAATAAAGTTTCTTTCAAAAATTGTATATTTGAATTAATATAAATTTATGAAAAAGGGTTTACTTTTTATTTTGGTGGTTTTTATTTCTAATTTTGCTTTTACACAAGATTTTATTACTCGTTGGGATTTAAGTTATGCAGGTTCTAATGCTAATTCAATTACTTTTGGAGTGGGCACAACAGGCATAGTAAATTATACTTGGGAAACCGTGCCAGCTGCTACAACTGGTACTGGAAGTTTTAGTGGTACAACTGCAACTATTACGGGTTTGCCTACTAATGCAGTGATAAGACTGAAGATTGATACGACAAATTTTAATCGAATAAAAATTGCAAATGGACTTGATAGACAAAGATTGACAGATGTTGAACAATGGGGTTCAACCCAATGGATTTCTATGGATTCGGCATTTTATGGGTGTTTCCATTTAAATATTACCTCTATTGATATGCCTAATTTAAGTAATGTGTCATCAATGAGTTGGATGTTTTTTGGATGTAGTTTTTTAAATGGACCAATAAATATTAATAATTGGAATACAAGTAGCGTAACTAATATGCAAAGAATGTTTTCTGGAAACACTAATTTTAATCAACCTATTGGTAATTGGAATACAAGTAGCGTAACTAATATGAAAAGCATGTTTATTGGAGCTACTAGTTTTAATCAACCCATTGGAAATTGGAATACAAGTAATGTTACCAATATGTCTGATATGTTTGCTTTGGCAACAAATTTTAATCAACCTATAGGTAATTGGAATACAAGCAATGTAACTAATATGTCTTTAATGTTTCATGAATCTACTAATTTTAATCAACCTATAGGTAATTGGAATACAAGTAATGTAACTAATATGTATGAAGTTTTTTCTAAAGCTCTGTCATTTAATCAACCCATTGGAAATTGGAATACAAGTAATGTAACTAATATGGATGGGATGTTTGCTTTTGCGACATCATTTAATCAACCGATAGGAAATTGGAATACGGGCAATGTAATATATATGCCAGGCATGTTTTTTTTAGCATCTTCATTTAATCAGTCAATTGGAAATTGGAATACGGGCAATGTAATAAATATGCATGCTATGTTTTCTTTTGCAACATCATTTAATCAACCAATAGGGAATTGGAATACTAGTAATGTAACTTATTTAGATGAAATGTTTGCTAATGCATCTTCTTTTAATCAATCGATTGGCAACTGGACATTAAATTCGAATATATTTATGGATTATATGTTGAATAATTGTGGTATGGATTGCAATAATTACTCTGCAACTTTACATGGTTGGAATTCTAATAATAGCACACCCAATAATAAGAATTTAGGAGCTATCAATTTACAATATGGAAGCAATATTCAAAATGACAGAAATAATCTTATCAATGTAAAAGGATGGGTAATCAATGGAGATATTATGAATGGTGGAACTTGTTGTTTACCAGAATATAAAACGTTAAATATTTCAGCTTGTAATAATTATTTATTTAATGGACAATTACTAACAACAAGTGGCATATATAATGATTCGCTTATCAATTCTATTGGATG
>CANGUS010000144.1 GCA_947457085.1 Bacteroidota bacterium | reverse complement strand
TAGGCTTTGCAATGTCTTTATTGACAGCATATGTTTTGAATTTAATCATCAAGGTAAAAGAACGAAGTATTTTTTTAATGGAACTGCCCGTGTATCGAATGCCCCGATGGAATAATGTGGTGATCACGATGATTCAAAAAGCAAAAGTCTTTGTATTTGATGCTGGTAAAATCATTTTATTTATTTCCATTATCCTTTGGGGTTTATCCTCTTATGGACCCTCTCAAACTAAATGGATCGCAGAAAGTAATTTAGAGAATTCATATGCGGGTCATTTTGGCAAAGCCATAGAACCAGTGATTAAACCCCTTGGCTTCGATTGGAAAATTGGCATTGCTTTAGTTACCTCATTTGCAGCAAGAGAAGTATTTGTTGGCACCATGGCAACACTTTACAGTGTAGATGAAGAAAATGAAAAAACACTCATTCAAAAAATGAATTCGGCCGTTAATGCATTCGGGGAAAAAGTGTATACGCTCAAAACAGGATTGTCGCTTTTGTTATTTTATGCGTTTGCCATGCAATGTATGAGCACCATGGCAATAGTAAAAAGAGAAACAGGCTCGTGGAAATATCCACTCATCCAATTTGCATTCATGGGCCTCATTGCCTATTTATCGGCATGGGTGATCCAATTATTATTTTAAAAATATTTAATTTAACTTTGGACCCAGAAATAAATTTTTCACTACCTTACAACCAAATACATACAATGCCTACAGAAAGAACCAACATAAAACGCCAACTCGACCCTGATTTAAAAAAAACAATCCAAAAAAGAAATTACCGCTTAGCTAAATTTTGGCAAAAATTAGGAATCGATATCGAAATTATTGGAGATATTGAAACGCCTGCGATTATTAAAGATGATTATTGTTTAGCTTGCTATGTTCATAATTTCCACCTAATATTTACGGATCATTATGACCAAGGAAAAGAGTTGTATAGAATTAAATTACAAAATGATTTAGCTTTTGAAATGAAGCCTATTATTGATTGGTTTGCAAATGCAACTCATCGAAAAATTTATAAAATAAGAATCAAAGCAGTGCCCGAATTGTATGTAGCTGGTTACAGTTATCAATCAAAAGAAATAGGGGATAAATCTAAGTTTCCTGTGTTTGGGAAATATGCGCCAAAAATATATTTTACAGAACAATATGCGAGTGAGATCATCGACATTTATCAATTGGATTTCTGTGAAGTAGTTTAATGATACCAATCAAAAATAATTAATCTAAAGATCGATATTTTAATATACTGTTATATAACCGGTTTCTATTAAAATGCTGCCATCAAAAAGTTGAAAACTATAGGTCCCTTTTGAATTAAAATTATTTTTATCTAAAATCAATTTGGTTTTAATCACGCGAGATATCCGAAGAATTTCATTTTTAGAGGGATCAAAAAAACGAATGGAATATTTTTTAGACAATGCATCCTCTAAATTAATTTGAATATGTTTGGTTGTAGCATTTGTATAAATTCTAGCAGATGGAGTATAAACAAACTCGGCAGGTTTAGTAGGCGGAGTTGAAGCAGGAGTTGTTTTATTGGGTCGAATTGGTTCTGTAATCGAATGACCCACATCCTGATTTTTAGTGATTACTTGGTAGGTATTACTAAACCACTCCACATCCCCTGCAAATAGGATCAACAATCGATAGCTATTGACACCAACCAAGGGTTGTATATCGGTGTAAGAATGCAACCCTATTTTAGGCTTTGTAACAAGGCCAATGGTTACAAAATTATTTAAACTGTCTGAGAAACGTTGAATAGCAATGGATTTTATTCCGTGATACTGAGAATTCCAAGATAAAATATTTATGGTTTCATCCGTTACAATTTGCATAGCAGGCAGTTGAGGCACCTGTATAGCTTCAGACACTTGTGCATTTGCAAAAAAGCTACTAAATAAAATGATTGCTAGAAGGGATAAAAATTTCACGTAATAATTTTAACGAGAGCGAAGGTATATCATTTAATTCAAAACAATTTGCTAAAAAAATCAACGAATATATGTTCTATTACCCTGCAATCCGCCGGTGTGAATCGCTAATATTTGAGTGTTTTCTTGAAGACTATTTGTTTCAATTAAATCAAATATTCCAAACATCATTTTTCCAGTATACACTCTATCCAACTCAAATGATTGTTCACTTTTAAATTGTTGCATAAAGGTCTTTAAATGATCATTTATTTTTGCAAAGCCTCCAAAATGATAATCATATTGTAATTCAAAATTTAAATAAGGAGTTTGCTGTTGAATTTCATTGGCGAGGTAATGGCCATTTTTGATTGCACTAAAACCCATCGCTTTTTTTTCTCCACCTAAAGCATTCACAATGCCGGTAAAGGTAGCTCCAGTGCCTGTTGAACAACAAAACAAATCGTATTTTTCTTTTTGCGCTGGCGATAAAATTTCCACACAACCTTTTTGTCCAAGCATATTATTTCCACCTTCAGGAATAATATAGGATGTTTTAAATTCTTCTTGAATCGTTTTTAAAAAATGCACCTCATCTTTTTCCCGATATTGTTCTCTTGAAATAAAATGGATATCCATCCCCCATTTTTTACAATCCTGCAATGTTTGATTTTCAACTGCTTCCCCTCGAATTATCCCGATTGTTTTAATATTAAATTCTTTTCCTGCAAAAGCCAAGGCATGTAAATGATTCGAGTAAGCCCCTCCAAATGAAACGATGGATTTAAAGTTATTTTCTATGGCAAAGGCAATGTTGTATTTCAATTTAAACCACTTATTTCCAGATATTTCAGGATGAATTAAATCGAGCCGCAATAAGTCTAAATGTATATTTTTATCTTGTACAGTTTTTGTATTAATATTTGAAATCAGTATGTCGGTTTTAAATAAATCCATTCTTAAAAGACCCAATCATCAAATTATTAATATCCATATTCTTTTAAATACAGATTATTATTTCGCCAATCGTTGCGCACTTTTACCCGAAGCTCTAAAAACACTTTACGATCGATAAATTTTTCAATATCTTCCCGAGCCAACTGACCAATTTTAGAAATCATACTTCCCCCTTTACCAATAATAATTCCTTTTTGGGTTTCTCTGCTGACAATAATTTCAGCTACAATTTTAGTCAATGTTGTTTTCTCTTCAAAAGTTCTTACAATCACTGCTGAGTGATAAGGCAACTCTTCATCAAGTTCAAAAAACAATTTCTCTCGAATGATTTCAGATACAAAAAAACGCATGGGTTTATCTGTGAGTGTATCTTCATCATAATAGGCAGGCATTGCTGGCAAAAGTTCTACTAAGCTACCTATCAAATTATCTAAATTTAATTTTTGCAAAGCTGATACTTCAATGATTTTTTTTACATAATTTAGTTTGGTAAATGCTTCTTTTACATGCTCAATTTTAGAAGGTTTTGCTTTGTCAATTTTATTAATTACTAAAATGGTTGCGCTTTTACTTTTCAATGTTTCTAACAGCGCAATGTTTTCTGGCACATCATCATTGGCATCCATTATATATAATACCACATCGGTACCTTGTTTGACTTGTGCTACTTCTTGCATCATTCGTTCATGCAATTTGTAGCTACTATTGAGTAAACCAGGGGTGTCTGAAAAAATAATTTGATAATTTTTCTCTGTTAAAATCCCTAAAATTTTATTCCGAGTAGTTTGTGCCTTTGGCGAAACGATTGCTAACTTTTCATTCAAGATTGCATTCATTAAGGTTGATTTACCTGCATTTGGTTTGCCAAAAATTCCTACAAAACCACTTTTAAAATTATCCATTAGGACAAAGATAACAAATAGAATTTGTAAGTTAACAGAATTGCCTTACATTTGCAATGCGAGATAGAGCAGCGGTAGCTCGTCGGGCTCATAACCCGAAGGTCACTGGTTCGATCCCGGTTCTCGCAACTAAAAAAATGGCAGAGCTTACCCTTTGCCATTTTTTATTTTAAAAATATTTCTACAATTTTGTGTTCAATGAACGAATCCTTTTTATTCCTCATTAAACATTAAACATTCAAAATTAATTATGTATACAGTCGCTATAGTTGGTCGTCCAAATGTCGGTAAATCTACCCTTTTTAATCGTTTAATTGGCGAGCGCAAAGCCATAGTAGATGATGTAAGTGGAGTAACTCGTGATCGTCAATATGGCGAAAGTGAATGGAATGGAAAGCATTTTCATGTAATAGACACCGGTGGATATGTAGTCAATGGCGATGATGTATTTGAAAGAGAAATTCGTCAGCAAGTAGAAATTGCGTTGAATGAAGCCAGTGTGATTGTTTTTGTAGTAGATGTTACTAGTGGCGTAATGGGCTTAGATGAAGAGTTTGCTCAATTATTACATCGTTCTACAAAACCAGTTGTAGTGGTTGTAAACAAAGTAGATAACAGTCGCCGTCAAATTGATGGGACCGAATTTTACAGCTTAGGGTTTGAAAAAATACATTTCATCTCCTCTCTTTCAGGCAGTGGCACAGGCGATTTAATGGACGAGATAACAGGCTATATGACGGGGGCTGACAAAGAATTAGAAACAGAATTACCTAAAATTGCGATTGTTGGCCAACCCAATGCAGGGAAATCATCTCTACTCAATTCATTGGTAGGTGAGACCAGAAATATTGTTTCAGATATTGCAGGAACCACACGAGATAGCATTCATACAGAATACAAATTATTTGGGAAAGAATTTATATTAATTGATACAGCAGGGCTTCGTAAGAAAAATGCCGAGAAAGATGACCTTGAATTTTACTCTACCATTCGTGCTGTAAAAGCATTAGAAGAAGCCGATGTTTGTATGATCTTAATAGATGCAACCAAAGGGATTACTTCGCAAGATGTTAATATTTTTAGTTTGGCAACTCGAAAAGGGAAAGGCGTTGTTATCTTGGTAAACAAATGGGATTTAGTTGAAAAAGAAACGATGACATCCAAAAAAGTAGAAGAAGAAATTAAAGAAAAATTAAAACCGTTTACAGATATTCCAATCTTGTTTATTTCTGCAACAGAAAAATTACGAATTCACAAAGCGATCGAAGAAGCCCTAGATGTTTTTGAAAGAAGAGCACAAAAAATACCTACTTCTAAACTGAACGACGTCATGTTGAAAGAAATTTTACATTACCCACCGCCATTTTTCAGAGGCAATGCTGTTTCAATTAAATTCATCAATCAATTACCAGTGCATGTGCCTTCATTTGCTTTCTTCAGCAATCATCCAAATGAAATCAAAGAAGCATATAGCAATTTCTTAGAAAATAAATTACGCACACACTTCAACTTTAAAGGAGTTCCAT
>CANGUS010000143.1 GCA_947457085.1 Bacteroidota bacterium | reverse complement strand
TCCCTAAAACGAAGTTATATCGGGTCATATTGAAACAAAAATTAAGTAATTATACTCAATCTTAATGAGTATAATTACTCAATATCATTTCCGAAAATTAGTTTTCTTTTGCAATTTGTATATCAAATATGACACATCAAATTTCTGTTGCAAAAGCAAATGATTTAATAGCTCGTTTTGTAGCAAACAAAGAAGGAATTGCAAATGGAGCATTTGCTGACAAAGATGTTTTTTCAAATTGTCAAACATTTGAAATCACATCTGTAAATACGATGGTAGCACAAACTGGCACCACAGGCTTGAGAGCCTACAAGAAATTGCTGATCAATTAGGAGGCAGTAAAAGAACTATAGAAAATCAAAAAGTAAAAATCCAAGAAAAAATGAATGTTCATACATCTGCTGGAATTGTAGTATATGCTTTGAAAAACAAACTTATAAAAATTTAATTGAAATATATCGTTAACAAAAACTACAATTTTAGTTTTTCCATGTAAGATGTTTCCTATTAAAGAAAATAACACTTGTAGAACAGAAATGATGCATTGAATTTGTATAGCGATCCCAGAAATATTTATGCAAAATTGACAAAACAAAAAATCCAGACGAATTGTCTGGATTATGTTTTGTGGGAGTGCACGGATTCGAACCGCGGACCCTCTGCTTGTAAGGCAGATGCTCTAAACCAACTGAGCTACACTCCCTTTTGATTGGAGTGCAAATATAGAAAAACATTTTAGAGTAACAAATTTTTTTTATAAAAAATAAAAAATACTGCAAGTACGTAAGCCGGATTCTGTTTTTGAAACATTGCTATTTCATAGCTATCATTTATCTAGTTCTAAAATTACTAATAGAATCCATCTGCCTACCCATGAATATCGAACGAGCCGCTCTCAATCACTCACTTATTTGACATTTCAGCACGTTAGGTTTACCCGAAATTTATGTTACCATAAATACTGTGAGCTCTTACCTCACATTTTCACCCTTATCGTAACGAGTAATCGCTAGGACGGTTATTTTCTGTGGCACTGTCTTATCTACATTTCTGCAAATACCATCTGTTAGGTGGTACGTTGCTCTTTGCTGTCCGGACTTTCCTCCTTTCAATTGCTTGAACGGCGATAGCTGTACTTGCAGTTTGGCAAAGGTACAGTTTCAAAAGATTAAATTATATAAAAAAATCTCGTTAAGTATTTAACGAGATTGATATACTATTTTATGCTTTTAGAATTAAAACTTCCAACCTAAGGTAATCAATAATTGACTGCTGTTATTTTTTATAATCGCATTGGAAACGTCATTTAAGTTATTTAAAACATACGGCTTTTCAGCTATTTTTTGCATGCTGTGTACAAAAGCACCATCTAAAAACCAAGTATTGGTGCGATAACCTGTTCCAAGACTAAATAACAATCTATCGGAATTGACTACAGTAGATTGATATGGGCTGCCATAAAATGCAAAGCCTGCTCTTAAGCTAACATCTTGTAACTTTGCTTCGGCACCCACTCTAACATTTACCGCACTTTTATACGTTTTTTGTATCGTATTATTCATCGAACTTTCCGCCAAAAAATCTGCATCTTCAAAACGATATGTCATACTTGAATAATCTAGATATTCAATATCTGCAGTTAAAAATCCTTTTTTATTAAATAAAAGTGTAAAACTACCAATCACTTTTCCAGGGGTATACAATGTATAATTATATATTAGAACAGAATCTTGCTTGAAAGTAGTGATTGGACTTGCTGACGGATTGTTTCGAGTTAGTAAACTATCTGTATTTGAAGTCATTACAATGGATGAGAAATCATCTAAAAAAATAGCAGTTGGGGTATGTAGCGCTAACCCAAATCGAAAATTATCAGAGGCTTTTAAAATTGCGCCAAGTTTCAGATTAACTCCTGTACCAGATGTGGCTAATTTTTCAGTGTATTGAAAAGAACTAAAATCATTACTTAAATTTCCTGAAAGATCTCTTTCTTCAAAATTAAATGATCGATTGTAATTAATTGAAGTAATTCCCAAGGTTGCTCCTAGCATTAATTTATCTAAATAATTCCCCCCCGCAGTGAAGACAACTTCATTCATACCTCCAGTTTCAAAAACTTGTTTTGTTTGTTGTAAACCAGCTGCTGTAGGAACATATGATTTTACTTTTGTAGTATCACCAGCAAAGTTTTTATCAATTAAATAAGTTTGATAGGCAGCGTAGGCACTGTAATTTGCGTTAGCCAAGCTAGAAAATCCCCCAAGGGCATTTATATCATTTGCCCATTTATTAACAATTGAATTTAAATTGTTTTTGCCTGTGTATGAATAGTTGTTTGAAAAATTAGCAATTTTATTCATTCCAAAAGCAAAGGAACCTGTTTTCCATGCACTTCTTTTGGCTGCATTGCCTTTTTTAGCGTTGGTGATTACCAATCCAACTTGAGCAAAATGCAATTTAGATTTACGATCCGACATATTTTCATTTAAATAAGTTGATTCATTTTTTGCATTTGAAAAATTAGGCGTAAATGAAAATTCACTTTTCCTATATATACCAATGCCAGCAGGGTTTACCGACAAGGTGCTAAAATCACCTCCAATGCTTCCTGTTGCATTTCCAATAGCCATTCCTCTTGCAGTTCCAAAATATTGACTCATTCCAAATCGAAGCGCATCATTTTCATCTTGTGCAGTTGCTTTGATTGCAAAAGCGGATAAAATAAATATTGTTATAATTCTTTTTTTCATATCGTATTTTATTTTTATAAAAAAACGCATCATCTACAATAAGTTTGATTACAATAGATGATGCATTGAATTTGTTTATGGATTATCTTCTTCGCCCACCTCCCATACTAGGAGTTGATGATGAAGGAGAATTTGTACGAGGTGATTCATAACTACGTGATTCTTGACGAGCAGGGGTTTGACGGCTAGGCGCTTGATATCTTGGTTCACTACGCTCTTGTCTTTTTGGTGCTTCATATCTTGGTTCACTGCGCTCTTGTCTTTGGTATTGACGTTGTTCTATTCTTCTTTCTTGTCTTGGAGAACTTTCGTTAGACTGATAATTTCGTTGAGGTTCAATATTCATTCGATTATTATTTTGTCTATCATTTCCTCTTTGTTGAATTTCTTGTCTTCTTTGTTCTTGTAATCTTCTTTGTTCATTTTGTCTATTTCGTTCAAAACGATCTTGTTGATTAAAACGATCTTGTTGAATTTCTGAATTTCTTTGATTTCCACGATTTTCATTTTGAAAATTTCTTGCTCTTTCCATTTCAAATCGTTGTTGATCCATTCTTCTTCTATCTTCATTTATATCTCTATTTGGATTGGATAGTTGTCTTGAAGAATTTGGATCAATTTGAGTTCTTTCTGATCGAATAATTTCTCTTGGTGCCTGAAAACGATTGCTTCTATCTGAATTACTTTGATTCATTTCTCTTTCAGTAGAAACATTATTTCGTCTAACATCATCTAAAGAATTCACTCTGTTATTAACAGGCATCGGATTCGGATTGTTTTTTAATTGCATCACTCTGTCTCTTTGTGGTCTGTCTATTCCAACATTTCTATTGGTAGAATTTACAGAACTTCTTGGACCGTATTTATAATTGTTTCTACCTCCATAAAATCCGCCATTATTCCAGCCATTATTAAATCCACACCATCCATTATTCCAACCATTATTCCAGCCATTGTTCCAACCGTTTCCACACCAACCATTATTCCAACCATTATTCCAACCCCAATTATTCCAGCCGTTGTTCCAACCCCAATTATTCCAACCATTGTTCCAACCCCAATTATTCCAACCATTATTCCAACCATTATTCCAGCCCCAATTATTCCAACCATTATTCCAGCCCCAATTATTGTATCCTATACTAATCCCCCAATTGTTCCAACCAAAGTTCCAAGAAGGAGTGGTCATGTACCAAGATGGGTAACTAAAAGACCAATCCCACCAATAAGGATCTCTGTAAAAATGGCTATAATAACCACAACTTCTCATCGGTCTGTAAAAACGGATTATTCTAGAGGCATAAAAATATGAATCGTCATTTTGATCATCATAATAATCCTCATCATCACTGTAACCATAACTTTTGTTATTGTAGTTTGAATTGTTATTTTGATCATTTACATAGTCTAAATCATCTACATTATCATATCTAGAGGCATTTGACGATTGTGTATTTTGATTCGATTGACTATTTTGTTGATTTGAATTTCCATTCGTTGATGGGTTTGAATTACTATACACATCATCATAACTTTGTGCAAAAAGTGGACTGCTAAAAAAAACAAACATCCAAGTAAGGGTTAAAAATAAATTTTTCATGTTGTATATTTTTATATTGTTTATCGAAATTACATCATTAAGACAGTAAGTTTTGTAAAAAGTTTAAAATAATTCATAAAAAATCGTTCTATTAACAAAGCATAAATATTTAACTTAAATAAATAAAATACTAAGTTTCAAAGCACTCACAATTAATAATATTATGTATACAAAAAAATATATTATAATAGCCTAAAAACTTTGTAGTAATTTGCGCTGTAATTTGAAGTAAAATTTAATAGAAAAAAATCTCAAATGAGTAAAGAAATAACACCAAGAAGTGAAGATTATAGCAAATGGTATAATGATTTGATTTTAAAAGCTGGTTTAGCAGATTACAGTGCAGTTAGAGGTTGTATGGTGATAAAACCCTATGGCTATGCTTTGTGGGAAAACATGCGGGATGTTTTAGATAAAAAATTCAAAGAAACGGGACATGAAAATGCCTATTTCCCATTATTTGTACCTAAAAGTTTATTTGAAGCAGAAGAAAAAAACGCAGAAGGATTTGCCAAAGAATGTGCAGTAGTTACACACTACCGATTAAAAAACGACCCCAATAATCCGGGTAAACTAATCGTAGACCCAGAAGCAAAATTAGAAGAAGAATTAGTGGTTCGCCCCACAAGTGAAGCTATTATTTGGAATACATATAAAGGTTGGATTCAATCGTATAGAGATTTGCCTATATTAATCAATCAATGGGCAAATGTTGTTCGTTGGGAAATGCGAACTCGTTTATTTTTACGAACAGCTGAGTTTTTGTGGCAAGAAGGGCATACCGCGCATGCAACAGAAGAGGAAGCAATCTTAGAAACTAAACAAATGATTAATGTATATGCTGATTTTGCTGAAAACTTTATGGCAATGCCAGTTATACAAGGTGTAAAAAGTGCGAATGAACGTTTTGCTGGAGCAGAGGATACCTATACCATAGAGGCACTGATGCAAGATGGGAAGGCATTACAATCAGGCACGTCACATTTTTTAGGT
>CANGUS010000142.1 GCA_947457085.1 Bacteroidota bacterium | reverse complement strand
ATTTATTTTAAAAGTAAATAAAACTATATTTACTTTAATTGAAAGTGTGATATGGAAATCATTGAGAAATACAATTTATCGCCAGAGGAAGAAAAAAAAATGATATTGAGAGAATATCGTTCGCTGTTGCGAGCAATAAAATCTCGATTAAAAAAAGGGGACAAACAATTAGTTAGGCGCGCCTTTGAAATGGCTGCTGAGGCACATCAACACATGCGCAGAAAATCAGGAGAACCTTATATCTTCCATCCATTGGCGGTTGCTAAAATTGTGGTTGAAGAAATTTCACTGGGTGTAACCTCTGTTATATGTGCCTTATTACATGATACAGTAGAAGACACAGAACTGACATTAGAAGATATTGAAATGGAATTTGGGAATTCTTGCTCAAAAATTGTGGAAGGTTTGACTAAAATATCTAACGTAGTTGAAACCAAAAACACAACAGAACAAGCCGAAAATTTCAAGAAAATTTTATTGACTTTAGCGGATGACCCTCGAGTTATTTTAATAAAAATTGCAGACCGTTTGCATAATATGCGCACATTAGACAGTATGAGCCGTGATAAGCAATTAAAAATAGCTTCAGAGACTACTTTTTTATATGCTCCGTTGGCTAATCGTTTAGGACTATATGAAATAAAATCAGAACTGGAAGACTTAAGTTTGAAATTTACAGAACGAGATGTCTACAATGAAATTACACAAAAACTGAAAGAAACTAAACGAGAACGAACGAAATATGTCAATGAATTTATAAAACCTATTAAAGGTGCTTTGGAAGAAGCCGGCTTTGATTTTGAAATTTTTGGCAGACCGAAATCTGTTCACTCTATATTAAATAAAATTAAAACAAAGCATGTTGCCTTTGAAGAAGTATATGATTTATTTGCTGTACGAATTATATTAAAAACAGACAATGAAAAAGCAGATTGTTGGAATGCATTTTCAATTATTACGAGCAAATATCAACACAGCTTAGAGCGACTGAGGGATTGGGTAAGTACTCCTAAAAGCAATGGTTATGAGGCATTGCACACAACCGTAATGGGTCCTGAAGGTAAATGGGTTGAAGTGCAAATTCGAACTGAACGAATGAATGAAATTGCCGAAAAAGGATTGGCAGCACATTGGAAATATAAAGATGGCACATCGCAAGAATCTAAATTAGATGATTGGTTAAAACACATCAAAGAATTGTTGCAAAATCCTGATAACAATGCAATGGATTTTATTCAGGATTTAAAATTAGATATCTTTACAGAAGAAATTTACACCTACACTCCCAATGGAGATATGCGGGTTTTACCTTTAGGTGCGTCTGCTTTAGACTTTGCTTTTGATATCCATTCGGAGTTAGGAAAAAATTGCATTGGGGCGAAAGTGAATTATAAATTGGTGCCCATCAATCATGTTTTAAAAAATGCTGATCAAATCGAAATCATTACATCCAAGAAGCAAAAACCGAATGATGATTGGTTGAAATTTGTGGTTACCGCCAAAGCCAAATCTCGAATTAAATATTATTTAAAAGAGGAAAAAAGAATGATTGCTGAAGATGGTAAAGCAACTTTCTTACGAAAGATTGACCATTTAAACATTCCAAATGTGAAAACCTACTTTTCTGAGATTGCAGTATTTTACAAATACGCTTCTGCGTTAGATTTATTTTATGCGATCGCAAAAGGGTCCTTCGATGTGAAAGAATTTTCAAAACTAAAATTTGGCAATGAAAAAATCATTTTCCCTGAAGAAATAAAAAAAGAAATTATCAAAGATGGCCATGATATTGATTTGCAAAAACAAATTCCTAACAAGGGCTATGAATTGATATTGTTTGGTGAAAGCAGTGATAAAATTCAATACAAACTTGCAAATTGTTGTCAGCCAATCCCAGGCGACGATGTATTTGGTTTTGTAACCGCAGGGGAAGGCTTAAAAATTCATCGTACGAATTGCCCCAATGCATCAACTCTTTTAGCAAATTATGGGCACCGAGTTGTAAAAGCCAAGTGGGCTAAAAATAAAGAAATTAGTTTTTTAACCGGAGTAAAAATAAATGGACTTGATGATGTCGGAATTATTCATAAGATTACCAATGTAGTGTCTGGTGAACTTAAAATGAATATGCGCAGCATGAGTATCGATTCTAAAGATGGATTGTTTGAAGGTACTATCATGGTTTTTGTAAACCATAAAGAAGAATTAAATGAATTGTGTGTTCGATTAGAAAAGTTAAATGGAATTTATAAAGTAGTAAGGTTGGATAATAATTAAACTCTTCAATCAAATAATTCTACTTCCTAAAATGATCATAGGTCAAAGTGACTCATAAACTAAATTACATACTAAAATTAGCAAAAAGTGGGTAATGATCAGAATAAGGAACGATTAGTTTTTCAAATCCAAGTAAGTTTATTTTTTCATCATGAAACAAATAATCGATGCGAAGCAAAGGGATAAATTTATTGTAAGTAGCTCCAAATCCAAGTCCTTTTTCTAAAAATGCATCTTTTTTATTTCCTCTGATTTTAAAATAAACATAAGAGCTAGCTATTTCATTTAAATCACCACAAACTATAGATGGATAATTATTTTTTTTAATAATTCTACTCACCAATGATGATTCTAAGCCTCTGTTAATTGAACTTTTTTCAAGTTTTGAATATATGGATTTTGTTTCTTGTTTTGTTTTTTCATCCCAAGAGTTCGAAGAGCCATTCGCAACAAAATCGGTTTCTTGTGAGCTAAATCTATTAGATTTTAAATGCACATTAAAAATTGAAAACGTATCATTTTTAAATTTCAGTTGAACCTCTTGCAATAAATTACTTCCGGCAACATCTATATCATGATTAATCGATTTTACAATAGGTAGTTTCGAAAAAATAATACTCCCCCATTTGCCTCGTTTGTTTTCATTAATCGCACATTCGGCGTAATATGGGTAATCACAACTATCACTAATCGCCTTAATGTTATCAATGCCTACACTGTCATTGCCTGAATAAAATTCTTGCAAACAAAGTACAGAAGATTTTTTTTCTTTAATGAAATCTAACATTTTTTTACGTGTTGATTTATCTCCACTCCAATTATATAAATCCAATAAACGAACATTATAACTCATTAAAGTAAATGAACTGTCATTTTGTTTTAATTCATTTGATGGCCAAAAATGTCCACCCACAGTAACACTCACGACACCCCAGCTTAAGAAAAATGCTACAAGAGGTATTGAAACAAACCAAAATTTTTTAGTAAAAATCCAGAATAATATGAATGCGAAATTAATAACTGCAAAAACAAGTGTTAAAAAACTAAGAATACCAATTATACTTTGTTCAAAAGGATTGATGTTAGGAATGACCCTACAAATTGAGAGTAATAGCGCATTTACAATGCACCCAATTAAAAAAGAATATTTTAAAAACTTACGCAATCGATTATTATTTTTTACTAAAACTCTCTAAAATAGATTTTTCTTTGGCAGACAACGAGTCCATTCCTTTGCTGTTTATCTTATCTAAAATCACATCTATATTCGTTGTATCTACTTTTAACTTTTTTGGTTCTGAAAAATTGTACCCATCTTTTTTGTTTACAAAATTTCGATTGTTTTCAAAGTATGCAGCTAAATTTTTGAAACCTGTAGTTAATTTATCAAAAATAAAGCCAAAGCCATAATTATAACTGATACCAACTAGTATGGCACCTATCATCAAACTTACATTTTGCAAATTATACTCTTGTATGGCTACTAATTGAAGGATAAAATAAACCACTCCAAAAATCCAAACAGGAATGCCTTTGCCGAATAAAAACCAAAATTGATAATTGGGTTTGTATACAATAGTAGCTACTGCCACAGCCATAATAGCAGGCATTGCACCGGCATAAAAATTAACTTCAGTAGGTTTTAAAATACTTCCTAATAATATAAAAATAAAGGCAGAAAAAATGCCTCCAAGTAGATAAATTGGCAATACTCTATAACTACCTTTTAAATCTTCAATTACACTTCCAAAAACCCAAAGCCAAATCATATTACCAACGACTTGCCAAAAATTATCTTCGGCAAACATAAAAGTGATCATACTCCAAAAATGAGAAGCCCAACTTGAAAAAGTAGACGTAATTCCTATGTTTCTCCAAACGTGTACATCATAAAAAGTAGTTGGTTCATCATTCATCAACAATGTAATTCTGATAGATTGAACTATTACAAAAAACAAAGTAGTAGCTACGATAATTTTTAAAATATCGCTTTTAGAAATATATTTTATAAAAGAACTTGCGTTAGACATAATTAATAAAAGTTTTTACGATTGTTTTTATTCCAAATTTTTAAAATAATAAATGCAATGAGCATTCCTCCTAAATGGGCTGTATGTGCTACATTGTCTCCTGCACTATTTTTGAATCCAAAATACAACTCGATGGCTGCATAAAGTGCAACAAAGTATTTTGCTTTGATAGGAAAGAAAAAATATATTTGAATTATTGTATTCGGAAATAAATAACCAAAGGCAAATAACAAACCAAACACAGCCCCAGAAGCACCTACAATAGGATTACTGATTGTAATTTGGTAATAATCATGGATATAGGCTTTTGCTTGATTAATAAATACAATATTATTGGGATCATATTCCCATGCCGCTTTTAATTGAAAAAAAGGATCTTGCAGATTGGCTGAAGCAGAATAGTTTTGAGAAAGAAAACTTCCATATTCTTTATAAGTTGGATTTGCATTAAAATGAACAATTGCATTTTTTAATGTATAAAAATCATAGCTTAAAAATCCTAAGTAAAATATGGATGCACCAATACCACAAAGTATATAAAAGGTGAGGAATCGTTTTGCACCAAACATATTTTCTAAAATTGAGCCAAACATCCAAAGCGCAAACATGTTTGAAAACAAGTGCATAAAACCACCTTCAGGATCTGCAGGATTTCCTCCATGCATAAACATGTGTGTTACTAATTGCCAAATTCTAAACTTATCGGAACTCCAATGATATAAAGCAAGATGTTGAGAAATGTCGATACCTTGCTTTCCTAAAATAATCATTGCTAAAAAAAACAAACCATTAATGATCATTAAATTTTTAACAACTGGGGGCAAAACTTCAAATCGGGTTGGTCTATAATCCATACTGCAAAAGTAAGGCGTACAGTTTCTAAAAAGAATTATAAAAATCTATACTTATTAATAAATTAACAATTTTCATCAATAGCCAATAATAAGTGCACATTTTGTATAATATTGAATGAAGCTAGAGATATTCACTCAATTAATATTTTACATAAAAAAAGAGTTCTCTTATTGAGAACTCTTTTCTT